>JBEKUQ010000287.1:0-4657 GCA_049514835.1 Verrucomicrobiota bacterium
AAGCTTGTCTTCGAAGCCGTTCTCCGGGAGGGACGAGCGCTGCGAGTCCCAAATATTGGGGCGTCGCGGCGCTTCGCCCTCCCGCTTGGACGCTTTTACCCATTATCAACGTCGAGGAACCAAATAGGTCGATTTCTAGGCCAATGTTGCCCATTCTTATTGACTTGTCAACCACTATCCCGCCACTATTTCTGACTATCCTTTCACTCTGCTTTGTTAGCCATTTTGTTAGCCATCAAGCCAACCTCGCAAAGGCGTTAAAAACCGATTCTTGGCCATTCTGCGACTCTGCCGCGCCCGGCTGATCATTGATCCAGAATCCCGGCCCGCCTGACGGCAGAGCAGGCGGCGGGGATGCTTTTCTCGCCTCGATCCATCTTCGCACCATACAAGTTAAGCCGAGTGAACTGTAGGCGGCATGCGGAGAATCCGATCCGCCCGCCGCAAGTCAGAGCCAGGCAAAATATTCGAGTTTTGAGCCGGAGGGCGTGGGGTTGGTGTGCGACTGGAAGGCCAAAACCTCGTGAGTCTTTGGCCCGGGCAACCCGTTTGCACGCTTGCCGCAGTCTCCGATGTTGTGAAGCGGAAGGCGCTGGGGGCAAGGGGGTGCGCCCGGAGCAAACAAACTCGGAGTCTATGGCGGGATGTGCGTCCTCACGCCAAAGTCTTGGGATGTTCTGAGCGGGGAGGAGGTCCCGACGAGCGGTAAAGACGGGTGAGGCGGGACTCCGCACGGCGAAAAAGCTCACAAGTCTTTGGCGCTCCCGCAATCATGTTCTTCAGGATCGCACCACTTTGTCGATTGCTGAAAAACCGTGTCAAAGTTTTTGCGCCGCTCCATCATAAATGAGCCATGTTAGCCAAGGCCCCTGTCTGAATTGCAGATTTGACTTGTATTGGGGCCGCCAATTTCGCATTGTGTTTAGCCACGAAAAGATGCCAACACTAAGACACCGAAGAAGTCGGAAACTTGTGAGGTCCTATCCGTCACGACCGGCTCGCGCGAATGTCGTTAGTAATCGAAAGGAAAAGCAGCCCCTGAGTGTGGAAAGCGGCTCACTGCCGCTTGCCCTGTTCCACAAAGTCAGGAATTACAGGGATGCTGCCGAAATTCGGGCGCTGGGGCTGTACCCTTACTTCCGCACCATTTCCTCGGCTCAGGGCAGCGAAATCATCATCAACGGCAGGAAAGTTTTGATGCTCGGCTCGAACAGCTATCTCGGTCTGACCAATCATCCAAAAGTCAAGGAAGCCGCCAAAGCCGCAATCCAGAAATACGGCACGGGCTGCGCTGGTTCGCGCTTCCTGAACGGGACGCTGGAAATCCACCTGGAGTTGGAACAAGCCCTCGCGCGGCTGGTGAACAAGGAGGCGGTGTTGCTCTACAGCACCGGCTTCCAAGTCAATCTCGGGGTCATCAGCACGCTCGTGGGGAAAGGCGAATACGTTTTGGCCGACAAACACGATCACGCCAGCATCGTCGGGGGTTGTCAACTCTCTCTCGGCAACTTCGTGCGGTTCGCGCACAAAGACATGGCTGCTCTGGAAAGCCGCCTCCAGCAAATCGATCCAGCAACGGGCAAACTCATCGTTGTGGACGGCGTGTTCAGCATGGAGGGCGACGTCATCCAACTGCCGGAACTCTGCCGTCTGGCCGCTCAGTATGGCTGCGCAGTGATGGTGGACGACGCCCACTCCATCGGCGTGCTCGGGAAGAAAGGCGCGGGCACCGCAAGTCATTTTGGTCTTACCGACCAGGTGCAGCTTATCATGGGCACCTTCAGCAAATCGCTGGCGAGCCAGGGTGGTTTTATCGCGTCGGATGCCCAGACGATTGAGTATCTAAAACACCACTCCCGGCCGCTGATCTTCAGCGCCAGCATGAGCCCCGCCAACGCGGCCGCAGTGATGGCCGCGTTGGAAATTATGCGGTCCGAGCCTGAACGAATCGCGCAACTTTGGCACAACGCGGGGCGCCTGAAGCAAGGCCTGATTTCGCAGGGGTTTGACCTGGGCGCTTCCGAAACGCCGATTCTTCCGGTGTATTGCCGCGACATGATGCTGGCATTCAAATTCTCCAAGCGCCTAGAGGAAGAAGGCGTCTTCGTCAACCCGGTGATTTCGCCGGGAGTGCCACCCGGCCAGGAACTTCTCCGCGTCAGCCTCATGGCCACGCATACCGACAGCCAGATTGATTTCGCGTTGGACAAGTTCGGCTTGGTGGGCCGGGAGCTTGGTCTCCTGTGAACTCGGTTAAGCCATTCCCTGGAATCCGATTCCGGGCAACCGCGATAGATTCCTTCCAGGCCAAGCCATGAAGGTTCTCCTTACAGGAGCGAACGGGTTCGTCGGCAGCCACGTCTTGGACAGTCTTCGCGCTCGAGGCATCACGACGGCAGTGTTGCTCCGGCCTGCCAGCAACAAACACCTCATTGAAGCACACCTGCCGCACTTGGAGGTGCGAACCGGCTCCATCGGCGATCCACAAAGCCTTCGTGCTGCCCTGCAGGATATCACGCATGTGATCCATTGCGCCGGCTGCACCAGGGCGTTGCGCGTGTCGGAATTCCACCAAATCAATCATGTGGGGACGCGGCATGTCGTCGCAGCGGTCAATCAGCAGAAGGGGCGCATTCAACGGCTCATTCACATTTCCAGCCTGGCGGCCGGCGGCCCGGCGACATCAGACAAGCCCGCGCGCGAAAGCGATCCGCCGAACCCGATCTCGGAATACGGCAAGAGCAAGTTGGCCGGCGAGCAGGAAGTGCAAGGCGCCTGCGAGGTGGAGCATGTGATTCTGCGACCACCCGCTGTGTATGGGCCGCGCGACGCTGCGTTCCTGCCGCTTTTCAAAGCGGTCAGAGCACATATTCTGCCGCGCTTTGGCAGTGGCCGGCTGGCACTGAGTCTTGTTTTCGTGAAAGATCTGGCTGAAGCAGTCGTGGCCTGCCTGACACATCCAGCAGTCTCCGGAAAAACGTTTTACGTCTCTTCGCCTGAAGTCACGAATGCGCCCGAATTGGCCAGCGAAATTGCTGTGCAAATGAAAGCGTGGACGTTGCCGCTTCCGTTGCCGGCCGCGGCGCTATGGCTCCTGTGTTGTCTGCAAGAGGCCGTTTCGCAGCTGACCCGCAAGCCCAGTATGCTAGGCTGGCAGAAGTACGCCGAGCTCCGCGCGCCGGGCTGGGTGTGCGACCCCGATCGGCTGCGTCAGGAACTGGGTTTCGTATGTGCCGCCACGCTAAAAAATGGAATCACCACAACCCTGGCATGGTATCGCCAGCAAGGATGGCTGTGAGGCGAATACCGAATGACTAAGGAAGAGCGCAAACAGAAATCCGAATGCGCGCAGCCCGGTAACCCGGCTCCACATTCACGGCCGGAAGCAAGTTCGCTATTCCGGCATTACACTTTCATTGACTACGCCACTCAGGGTTATATGGCGTTGGTGGCTTTCATCATGCTCTCTTTGCATGGACGCTCGATCCCGTTTTGGCCGCTTCTACTGGCGGCCCACATGATCGGCATCGTGCTGGTTCACGCGCTTATTCGCCTTCACGCAACCCGCCCGTCCAACCGCGTGCTCGACTTGCTTCGTCACTTCTACCCCATGCTGCTCTACCCCGGCTTCTACTGTGAGACCGGTGAGTTGAACCACCTGCTCGTCGCCGGTTTCCTCGACTCGTTCTTCATCCGGATGGAGGCGCGAATTTTCGGTCTTCAACCCAGCCTCGCTTTCATGGATTCGTTGCCTTGCCCGGCAGTGAGCGAACTTTTCTATGCGGCTTATTTCTCCTACTACGTGATGGTGGCGGGCGTTGGACTGACCCTGTTTTACCGGAATCGCGAGCAGTTTTTCCACTACCTCTCGGTCATTTCGTTCCTGTTTTATGTTTGCTTCCTCATTTACATTTTCATACCGGTCGAGGGGCCGCCCATTTTCTTCCGCGAGCGCGCGGGCTACCAGTTGCCGCCAGACCTTCAGCCCCTGGTGGCGCCGGCTTTTCCGGCCGCGGTCAAGGCGGGCCCCTTTTGCCAAATCATGGCGTGGATTTATCATGCGTTCGAAGCGCCAGGCGCCGCCTTCCCCAGCAGCCACGTCGCGGTGGCCATTGGCACGGTCTGTTTTTCTTTCCGGTATCTGCGCTCGATTCGCTGGCCGCACCTGGTCGTGGTGGTGCTGCTCTGTCTCGCCACGATTTACTGCCGCTACCACTACGCCGTGGATGTCGTGGCCGGAGGCCTGGCGGCGGCGGTGCTGGTTCCCCTTGGCGACCGGCTTTACTTCAAATTCCGAAACGCGCCCGGGCCGGAACCACCGTTGCGCGAATCAGATTCTTCGCCGCCGCCGGCCTGACACGCCGGGGTGGTTCATCGGTTCTTCACTGTTTTCAGTGGATTTGTTCCGCCAGGACAACCGCTGGAAGTAGCGCAGGGTCCGCTCCCGACCATTGCTCGGGAACAGCCGTTACATCGTTACACACATTGGGTATGACGGTGAAGTCAAGCCGAAAGGGACCATTGCTCCGTTACAGCAGGGCTGCTCTAAAGTCTGGAAACCTCGCCGATCAAGTAGCGGACGACCAGATTGACGCGTCGGCCCATTTTCTCCAGGAAAGCCGGACAGGTGCTGTCGCGGGCTTTGTGCTGGTGGCGG
>JBEKUQ010000288.1:0-4650 GCA_049514835.1 Verrucomicrobiota bacterium
ACTTCGATCCAGCCCTGGTGTTGTTTGACCATGCCATAGACCGTCGCCAACCCCAGCCCCACGCCTTTGCCCACATCCTTCGTCGTGAAAAACGGCTCGAATAAATGGTCAATCACCGCCGCCTCCATGCCGCACCCGGTGTCCGCGACCGTCAGCCGCGCGAATTTGCCCGCCCGCCGTTCCGGTTTGGCGCGAGCCTCCTCCTCCGTCACATTGGCCTCGCGCGTCGTGACCATCAACTCGCCCCCTTTGGGCATGGCGTCGCGGGCGTTGACCGCCAGATTCACGACGATCTGCTCGATCATCGTCACGTCGGCCAGCACGTAGAGCGGCTCTTCGGCCAGCTTGCGCCGCACCACAATGTTTCCCCCCAGCAGCGGGCCGAGCATGTCGGTGATGTTCGCCGCCACCACGTTCAAGTCCAGCACGTCCGGTTTCATGACCTGCTTGCGGCTGAAGGCCAGCATCTGCCGGATCAGTCTCGCCGTCCGTTCCACGCCGGAAATGATCTGCGTGAGCGATTGCACCGAGTCCTCGTCCAGCTTAGGGTTGTCCAGCAGCAGCGCGGCATGCCCCTGGATGACCGTCAGAATGTTGTTGAACTCGTGCGCCACCCCCGCCGCCATCTGGCCCACCGCTGCCAGCCGTTCCTGGCGCATGACGATTTCCTGGCTCTCCACCAGGGCCTTTTGCGCCTGCTTGCGCTCCGCCACCTCCTGCTGCAAATTCTTCGTCCACTCATCAATCAATTTGAACAATTCCTCATCCCGGCGTTTCTGGCGCCACCGCCGCCAGCGGCCCACCCACCGATAACCTCCATACCCTGCCAGCGCCAACGCCGCCGCGCACACCACATAAAAAACCGGGGCTTGGTAAAAGGGCCGCGCCACCGCTGCCAACAACATTTCCCCGCCAGCCTGCCCGGCCGGATGCAGCAACACCAAGCCGTCATCCCCGGCGGGCACAGGCATTGCGCCCGTCAAGCCGGGGAAGAGGACAGCCCAAAAAATTGACTTTACACGGCCAAACCTCATAGCACTCATGGGGCTGATCACAGCCCGTCGAGCAGGAAAACAATTCAGTTCCCCGCCCATTCTAAACCACCGTCGCGACATCCACAACTAAATCGGCAAAAATCAGCGGCGGATTAAGCGCGATTATGCTCGTCCTGATCGCCGCTTTTCATTCCGGGGAGCACATGCGCCCTCGCATGTCGCGGCCGGCGCCCCGGCCGACCGCATCTTTTCTTCTCAATCCGATTTGTCCATCTTATCGTCGCGGCGCCAGCCGGTTGATCTCGGCAGCGTAACGCTCCGCCTGCGCTTTTTCCCCCAGCTTGCCCGCCAGCGCCTCCATTTTCTCGTAGAGCCCCAACGCCCCGGGCCAGTCCGGCGTGCTTTTCAGAAAACCGTCATACAGCTTCAGCGCCTCCACGTCGCGCCCGGCCGCCTGCAATTCCTCGCCCAGCCCCAAAGTCAGCCGCACCGCGGTTTGCGGCGTGGGATGCAGCGCCAGCGCCTGCCGCAAGGACTTTATGGCCAGATCCGCTTTGCCCTCCTTCTCATACAACTGAGCCAGTTTCTCGGTCAAAATGGCGCTCTGTTTGGTCGCCGGTTCTGTTTCAAGATACCGCGCATAATCCGCCGCCGCCGCCCCCTGCGCCAGGTTGAGGTCCACCCAGCGCAACATGGACCATGGCACCCAAGGACTGTGCCGCCGCACCAGTTCACCGTGCAGCTTTTGCGGATCCCCGGCAAAGGGCCGATACAGCGGATCCCCCACCACCGTCGTTTGCCACGAAACCGCCTTCTGCGCCGCGCAGGCCGCCTCCCCATAGCTGAATCCCAGCAGCAGCCAGCGGCTGAAAAACACCTCCAGGTTCGGCGTGCCCTCCAGAAATGGTTCGTCAATGCATCCCATCGTCGCCGTCGCCCCCGCCGCCAGCAGCGGGCCGCACCAGTTTTGCGTGGTCGAGCGCAAGGTGTGCGCGCTGAAGGAATGCAAATGATAGGCAAACGCGCCCGGCATGAATTCCACCCGCGGCCGCGTGAACGGCCCGGAAACATTGCCGTCATACCACCCGGCGTAAAGCGCGATCTGGCTCATCGGAAAATCCGCCGGAAAAGTTTCCGGCCGCTCATCCACCACCGTCTCAAATCCGTACCGCTGGGCCGCTTCCGACGCCCCGCGCAGCCAGTCATCGCCCTTCTTGTAATCCGTGTTCGTCAGTCCCCGCAGATCAAAATACGCCCGGCCCCACAAGCCGTTCGTTTCCGCCTGCATCGCCTTGTCAACTAAAGCCCCGGCCACGCTGGCGTTGGGCCCGTCCAGCCGCGCCACCATCAGCACCCCCCGCCGCGGATTGAGCAGCGCGCCGTTGGTCACGCCAAAACACGGATTGGGCAGCGGCCCGGCCAGCCTCAACTTCTGGCGGCTCAGCGGCAGCAGCGTCAGCTCCGAATCCACCGCCGCGCCGTTTCTCCCGCGCAGCCCCGGCGCCAGCTTGTCCTCGTCCGGCTCCACCAGATTGGGATCCTCCAAAATCCTCAACGGCACGCCAAAACAAAGAACCGCGTAACGAATCTTCGCCTCCTTCAACCTCGGCGCCGCCCCGTTCGTGCCGGAGGCGGCTTCGCCCGGCTCAAAAACAAATAACTTCTCCTTCTCCAAGAATTTCAGCAACGGCTCCTGCAAGTCCTCGTTGTATTCGGCCCGCGTCAGGTTCTCCCCCGTCGGCAGTTCCAGCCCGACGACCTGCCCCGCCGGCACCCGCCGCACCGCCGCGTAATGCGCCGCCACCTGCTGCGATTCCTTCACGCGTGCGTTATAAACCACCACCACCGCATCCCCCGTTTCCGCCGCCGCCGCGCACGCCGCCCCTCCCGCCAGCGCCCATCCGACGCAAATTCCCACCCATCCCAATCCTATTCTTAATCTTAAACCTAATCCTGATCTCAATCTCGCTTGCCACATAAAACCGCTTCACTCCAGGTCCACCCGCAGCCCGTCGTAGGCAAACTCCACCCCCGCCGGCAATTCCGCCTGCGCCGCGTCGTGATCGTAATCGTGCGTCAAATGGGTGAAATAAGTCCGCCCCGCTCCGATCCGCCGCGCCGCCGTCAGCGCCTCGTCCAGGCACATGTGCGTCGGATGCGGCGTGCGCCGCAGCGCGTCCAGCACCGCCGCCTGCACCCCGCGCGTCTGTGCCACCGCCGCCGGCGGCACGTCCTTGCAATCGCTCAAATACGCCAGCCGCTTCTTGCCCCCCTGCACAAAAAGATACCCGTTCGTCACCGTCCGCCCGTGCGGCAGGGCCAGCGGCACCACCTCCAAATCTCCCAGCGCAAACGGCCCGTTTACCAGGTGCGGTTCGGGGATGAAATACCCCTTGGGAATCGGCCCGCCGGAAAAGGCATATTGGAACACCCGCCGCAAATCCTCCATCGTCTTTTCCCCCGCGTAAATCGGCAGGGCCGCCCCGCCCCGCAAATCGCAAAAGCGCCGGCAATCGTCCAATCCCATGATATGATCGGCATGGGCGTGCGTGAACAGCACCGCGTCCAGCCAGCGGATTTTTTCCCGCAACATTTGCAGCCGGAATTCCGGCGTCGTGTCAATGACCAGCTTCACCTGCGCCGTGGCCACATACACCGACGGCCGCGTGCGATGATTCTTTGCATTCGCCAGAAACTCCGGCGGATACTCCTGGCCGATCACCGGCACCCCCTGCGACGTACCCGATCCTAAAAATATAAATGAAAACGACATGGAATAGAAAAACTAGACGCAAAATCCACAATGCGCAACACGGCTCGCGCGCCCAAATCTTAAAATCTCAAGACCGGACTTAAAATCTTAAGACCAGACGCGGCACAAGAAAGCCGGCGGGGGTTGATCCAGGAGAGGCGCAAGCAATACTTGACACAAGATGAGTGCTTTCATTACCTCCAGCATTCTTCGATCATCAATTTATTCCATGGGCATTGAAAGCCGCAATGCCCATGGAATAAATTCCACATTCCCAAAATGTCAAGGAAATTAAGAGCGCATATTGCAACTTGCCCCCCGCCTTGCTATACCTCCCCTCCTTGAATCAAGCGCGCGCCATCTTCCTTGACCGGGACGGAACCCTCATCGAGGAAAAAGAATACCTCCACCGCCCGGAGCAGGTCGTCCTCCTTCCCGGCGCGGCGGCGGCCTTGCGCCGTTTGCGCGACGCCGGCTTCAAGCTCTTCCTCGTCTCCAACCAATCCGGCGTTGGCCGCGGCCGTTTCACCCTGGAGGATGTCGCCAGGGCCAACGCCCGCCTCGCCGCCGATCTGGCCCGCGACGGCGCGCGCCTTGACAAAATCTACATCGCCCCCGAAGCCCCGGGCCAGCCCTCCCGCGGACGCAAACCCTCCCCGCAATTCCTATTTGACGCCCGCGACGAATTCGGCCTTTGCCTGGACCAATGCTTTCTCGTGGGCGACAAAATGATTGACCTTGAATGCGGCTGGAACGCCGGTGTCAAGATGAGCATCCTCGTCCGCACCGGCTACGGCCGCCAGGTCGAAAACGCCGCCGACCCTCGTCTGTCCTCCGCCCGGATCGTGGACAACCTCCCTGCCGCCGCCGCCTGGATTCTCCGCCAGGCCCCGTAGCGCAGAC
>JBEKUQ010000289.1:0-4647 GCA_049514835.1 Verrucomicrobiota bacterium
CCCTGCTCCTGAGTTGGTGGCTCTATCCCCGCTTCATTCTCTGGCTCAAGCAGTTGAAGTTCGGTCAGGAGTATGAGGACCGCGCCCATGCAGGCGGTGGCATGCCCGCGGGGGTTCCGAGCAAAAAGGGCACTCCCACCATGGGCGGGCTGCTCATCGTCCTTGTGCTTGACGTCACCGCCCTGCTCTGGGCGCAGTGGAACACCCAGATGCTGCTCGCCCTGTTTTCCGTCATCGTCCTCTGCGGGCTGGGGTTTATAGACGACTACGCCAAGATCACGCGCCAGAACAGCGACGGCCTGCGCGCCTTCATCAAGCTCTGGGTGCAGGGCGCCCTGGCCCTCTTTGCGGCGGGGTACTTGTGGCGGCTGCACGCCACCACCGCGCTCGTCAGCGAAGTGATGGTGCCGTTCTACAAATACCCCGTCCTCACGGGCGCGGCCGGCGCGGCCGTCGGAATGGTGCTCACCGGCTGCACCATTGTGGGCGCCTCCAACGCGGTCAACCTGACCGACGGCCTGGACGGCCTGGCCATCGGCTGCACCGTGATCGTCTCCTTCGTCTTCCTGGTCTTGACTTATCTGGCGGGCAACGCCCGGGCCGCCGCCTACCTGCAAATCCCGCATGTGCCCGGGGCGGGCGAGTTGACGGTTTTTTGCGCGGCCATGCTGGGCGCGGGGCTGGGGTTCCTGTGGTTCAACTGCCACCCGGCCTGCTTGTTTATGGGGGACACTGGTTCCCTGGCGTTGGGCGGCGGGCTGGGCATGATCGCGGTGCTGATCCATCAGCCCCTGGTTTTGGCCATCGCCGGCGGGGTATTTGTGGCCGAGGCCGGCTCGGTCATTATTCAGCGGCTCTGGTTTAAGATCAGCAAACTCCGGTATGGCGAGGGCCGGCGGGTTTTTTTGATGGCTCCGCTCCATCATCATTTTCAGAAATTGGGCTGGCATGATACCCAGATTGTCACCCGTTTTTACATCCTCGGCGTGCTCTGCGCCGTGGTGGCGTTCTCCACCCTCAAAATCCGGTGACCCATGCGCTTGCCCACACCCCAAAATCCCGAAAATATTTTGCTTTTTCCTGCTTGCCAGCCGCCGCCGGGATTGTTAAAAGCGAACCAGGAAACGGAGAAATCTTCGTTTCCGATGAACTTGCTTTGGCCGAGTCCGGCTGGTTGGAGCGTTGAAGAAACTCGATCACCTCACCTGCCGGAGGATTTGTTGCCCGGCTTGGAACCGGGCCGGCGGCGCCCAACTGGTTGTGGTTGGCCGCGCCGGGGCCACAAGATGCAGCAAGTATTAGTAATGCGAAAGCCATGCATTAAGAGTTATTGGAAGAAAAAAACATCCATTTACGCTTTGCTCCGGGGTTTTTTGAGGAAAAACCCCGGGGCAAATTAACCCCAAAAATAAACCTCAAAAGAAAGCAGTCCTGAAAATTATGAATAATCCCAATCCACTCGTGCCCCAGGGGACTTTGCCCCTTCGGGGAAGATCCAACCTTTATTTCAAAATCCTGATGATCTTTGCCGTTCACATTGTCGTGCTCGGCGGCATCTTGATGGTTGGATGCAAGAACACCTCCACGGCGGACAAGCCCAAAACCGATGACGTGGCCGGCAGCCCGGCCACGCCCATGACCACACCGGGCTCCGACCTTCCTCCCCCTGGGCCAACCGCTCCCCCGGCTGGCACAACACCCGTCGCCACGACACCGCCGCCCGCGGCCACCCCTGGAATTCCTCCCGCTGTAACGCCAACGCCGGTTCCTATGACAACCGCACCCCCGGTCCCAGCGGCCACCCCTGGAGGCGGTGTTTATGTCATCGCCCAAGGTGACTTGCTCAGCACCATTGCCCGGAAGAACGGAGTCACGCTCAAGGCTCTCGAAGAGGCGAATCCCGGCGTGGATCCGAAGAAACTGCAAATCGGCCACAAATTGCAAATCCCGGCCGGCACCTCCTCCGCCGCCGACGTGGCGAAGGCCACCTCCGATGCTGCGGCCACCGTTTCCGGCGATGCCAACATCTACGTCGTCAAATCCGGCGACGTGCTGACGAAAATCGCCAAGGCGCACAACACCTCGGTCAAGGCCATCGAGGCGCTCAACGACATGAAGACCTCCGCCATCAAAGCCGGGCAAAAGCTGAAAGTCCCTGTGATGAAGATGGCTTCGGCGGAAGCGGCTCCTGCTCCCGCAGCCACGGCGGCACCCGCTCCCGTGTCCAGCACACCTGGGCCGACGCCCATGGTCCGGGCCAATTAGTGCCTGGAGCCAACGGTCATAGCGAGACGTCCGACGGCCTCAGTCGGACGTCCGCTCTCCTTTTTGGAAGGTCGTGAGGCGAAAAGTGCCGTTATGAACAGAGCGACGAGCATCCTCATCTTTTGTGTGGCCGTGTTGCTGGGGCTGGGAATGATCACGCTCTACAGCTCGAGCATGAACATGGAGCTGCACCGCTTGGCCGTCGGCTCCGATTTTCTGCGTTCCCAGATGGTTTGGGGCGTCTTTGGCCTGGCGGGGTGCGCCGTGGCGGCGGCGGTGGATTACCGGCGGTGGAAGAAAATGGCGCCTTGGATTCTGGGAGCTTCGATGATTCTGCTGGCTTTGGTTTTTGTGCCGCATATCGGCTGGGCGGCGACGGCGGGGCGCGGCGGGGGCGGAGCGGTGGGGGCGCATCGTTGGATAGGTCTTCCTCATTTGCCCCATTTCCAGCCATCCGAACTGGCCAAACTGGCCATGATTTTATTCCTGGCGGCTTACGCCGATCGTTACCAACGGCAAATCCGCACCTTCAAATACGGCCTGGCCATTCCCATGGCCATTCTCATCATTCCCGTGGCCCTCGTTTTTAAGGAACCGGATCGTGGTTGCGCCATTCTGCTGGCTCTGGTCGCCGGGATGATCCTCATTGTCGCCGGCGTCCGCCTCCTCTATCTGACGCCGCCGGTCCTGCTGGCGGGAGGGGGGCTGGCGTTTTCCTTGATCCACGACCCAATGCGGCTAAAGCGCATTTTAGCGTGGCTTCATCCCGAATTGAGCAAGGACGGCGTCGGCTACCAGTCCTATGAGGCCATGATCGCCTTCGGTTCGGGCGGCTGGACGGGGCTGGGCCTGGGCGACAGCCGGCAGAAGCTGGGATTCATACCCGAGCATCACACCGATTTTATTTTTGCCATCATCGGCGAGGAACTGGGCCTGGTGGTGACGCTGGCGGTGGTGCTGCTTTTTGTGGCGCTGATGTTTTGCGGGATTTACATCGCGCGGCGGGCGGCGGACACTTTTGGCCGGCTGCTGGCGGCCGGGATCACGTTCATGATCAGCCTGCAGGCCTTCATCAACATGGGGGTGGCGACGAGCCTGCTGCCCAACAAGGGGATGCCGCTGCCGTTTATCAGCTACGGGGGGTCAAATTTATTGTTGATGCTGGTGAGCGTGGGCCTTTTGTTGAGCATCTCCAGGTCGGCCGCCGAACCGGTGGCGGCCAAAACCAATCCCTTCGATTCCTCCCCAAAATTAAGCGATGAATAAGGCCGCCGCCATCCCCGCCCCGCCCAAGCTGGCCGCCATCGCCTGCGGCGGCACGGGCGGCCATTTGTTCCCGGGGCTGGCGGTGGGGCGGGAATTGCAGCGCCGCGGCTGCGCCGTCACCCTGCTGGTGTCGTGCAAGGAAATTGACCGCCTGGCCGCGGCCGCCGCCGGGGAGATGGAAGTGGTGCGGCTGCCCGGGGTGGGGCTGGTGCGGGGCAACGCGGCGGGGTTCCTCTGGCGCTTCTGGCACTCGTTCCGGTTGTCCAGCCGATATTTTAAGAGGCGCCCGCCCCAATGGGTGCTGGCCATGGGCGGCTTCACCGCCGCGCCCCCCATCCTGGCCGGCAAACGGCTGGGAGCGCGCACCTTTCTGCACGAATCCAATTCCGTTCCCGGACGGGCCAACCGCTGGCTGGCGCGGGGGGTGGACGGGGCCTTTGTGTATTTCGCCGCTGCCAGGGACCGGCTGCGGGCGCGCCGGATCGAAGTCACCGGCATGCCGGTGCGGGAGGAGTTTTTGCGGCCGGCGCCGGCGGGGGCGGCGCGGGCGGCGCTGGGATTGAAGGCGGAGGCGCCGGTCCTGCTGGTGATGGGGGGAAGCCAGGGGGCGCGCCAGATCAACGAATTGATGGCCGGCAGCCTGCCCCGATTGCGGGAGGCGGCGCCGCAACTGCAGTTTGTGCATTTGACAGGGCCGGACGACCTGGAAAAAGTCCGGGCGGCCTACGCGGCGCGCCAGTGCCCGGCCCTGGTGCGGGCCTTTCTGGGCGAAATGGCGCCGGCGCTGGCCGCGGCCGACCTTGCGGTCAGCCGCGCCGGGGCGTCTTCGCTGGCCGAATTTGCCGCCTGCCAGCTCCCGGCGCTGTTGATTCCGTATCCGAAGGCGGCGGACCGTCATCAATTACACAATGCCCTGGCCTTGGCGCGCAGCGGGGCGGCCCGCGCCCTGACGCAGGAGACCGTTTCGCCGGAATTGTTGACGCAGGAAATCCTCGCCTTGCTGGGCGACACGGCGCGGCGAACGGCCATGCGTGAGGCGTTGCGCGCCTGGCATTTTCCCGAGGCCGCCGCCGCCATCGCCGAGCGCATGCTCCATTGGAGCGAAGTGGGTCAGTG
>JBEKUQ010000290.1:0-4646 GCA_049514835.1 Verrucomicrobiota bacterium
CCCATCCGCGCGACCCCGGCCGCGACCGTCTTATTCTGAGCAAGGGCCATGCCGCCAGCGCCCTTTACGCCACCCTGGCGGCGCGCCACTTCTTTCCCGCCGCCTGGCTGGACACCTTCGCGCAACACCACAGCCCGCTGGCGGAGCAGCCCGCGCCGGGTTGCGCGCCCGGCGTGGAACTGGCCACCGGCTCGCTGGGCCACGGCCTGCCGGTGGGCCTGGGCATCGCCCTGGCCGCGCGCATTCAAAAGCAGGACGGCCGCGTCATCGTGGTGATGAGCGACGGCGAATGCAACGAAGGCTCGGTTTGGGAAGCCGCCCTCTTCGCGCCGCGGCACCACCTGGACAACGTCGCCATTATTATTGACTACAACAAGTGGCAGGCGACCGGCCGCAGCAACGAAGTCATGGCCCTGCAATCCTTGCGCGAAAAATTCGCCGCCTTCGGCTGGAGCGCCTCCGAAGTGGACGGCCACGACATTTCCGCCCTGGCCGCCGCCATGGAAAAGATCCCCGACGGCAGCGGCCGGCCCGTGGCCCTCGTGGCCCACACCATCAAGGGCCGGGGCGTTTCCTTCATGGAAGACGACAACAACTGGCACTACCGCGTCCCCACCGCCGAGGAAGTGGCGGCGGCGAAGAAGGAACTCCTGGGGAAATGAAAAATTATTAATGATAAATGAAAAATGGGAGACATCGAAAGACTGCCAAATGGACAAGACGCCGCAAGAATTGAAGAAGCGCACCAAGGTGTTCGCGCGGCGGATTATCCGGCTTTACGTCTCGCTGCCCAAGGACACCGTCGCGCAGGTGCTTGGAAGACAGATGCGCCGGTCGGGCACTTCCGTCGGTGTGAACTACCGTGAAGCCAATTACGGGCGTTCCAAGTCTGAGTTTGTTTCCAAGATGGGCGATTCATTAAAGGAACTCGAAGAGACCTCCTACTGGCTTGAGCTATTGGCTGACGAATGCATTGTGCGGCGTGACAAAATGGAATTGCTGCTGGATGAGACCAGTCAGTTGAACGCGATCTTCACCGCCATCATCAAAAAATCCCGCGGCTCACCATGAACTTCTTTTGCGCCTTGCGCCCTATTCTTAATTTATCATTTATAATTCATAATTTATAATTTTTGTGCGAAACGCCTTTGCCAGTCAGATCACCTCCCTCGCCCGCACCGACCCCCGCGTTGTCCTCCTCGCCGGCGACATCGGCAACCGGCTCTTCGATAATCTGAAGGCCCAATGCCCCGACCGCTTTTTCAATTGCGGCGTCGCCGAGGCCAACATGATCGGCATGGCCGCCGGCATGGCCATGAGCGGTCTCCGCCCCTTTTGCTACACCATCACCCCCTTCCTCACCTACCGCTGCCTGGAACAAATTCGCGTGGACGTTTGTTACCACCACGTTCCCGTCGTGCTCGTCGGCACCGGTTCCGGCCTGGCCTACGCCTCGCTCGGCGCGACGCACCATTCCTGCGAGGAAATGGGAATGCTCCGTCTGCTGCCCGGCCTGGCCGTGCTCGCCCCCGCCGATGCCATGGAAGTGCGCGCCGCGCTCAAGGCCGTCCTCAAATATCCGCATCCGGTCTATATGCGCATCGGCAAAAAGGGCGAACCCGTCGTCCACAAAACCGAACCCGAATTTGTCATCGGCCAGGCCCTGCCCATCCGCGACGGAACTGACGTCTGCCTGCTGAGCGCCGGCACCATGCTCTCCGCCGCCCTGCAAACCGCCCAGGAACTGGAAAAACACGGCATCTCCGCCAAAGTCGTCAGCTTCCCATGCCTCAAACCCCTCGACGAAGCCATGCTGTCCGCCGTCTTCGCCAACTTCAAATTGGTGGCCACCATGGAAGAGCACAGCGTCCTGGGCGGTCTGGGCGGCGCCGTGGCCGAATGGCTGTCTGCGGCCGGCGCGCGCCTCCCCGCCCGCCTCCTCCGTTTCGGCACCCGCGACGAATTTCTCCATGACACCTGCGACCAGGACGAAGCCCGCGCCCACTTCGCCCTCACCCCCGCCGCCATGGCCGAGCGGATCAGAGGGGAAATGCTAAATGCTAAATTATAAATGCTAAATGCGGAATGCAGCCATCTTCTCCCTTTCCTGGACGTGAGGGCGGACATTTCCAATTCCCTGTTCTCTATTGAGGTCCTCGGAGTTTTCAGAGGATCTATTCGCGCAACGACGTTGCGTTGACCTCGTTTGTTTTGAAGATAGCCCGGCGCTTTAGCGCCGGGTATGGCACCCAGCAAAACAAATCAAGTCCCGCCAGGGACGATAGAAATTCAATCCAACATGTCCGCCTCGCAATCCCTTCTGGACCAAGTGTCACTTCTAAAGTGGTTGACATCAGCCGTTATTTTGGCCGGACAGGCTCAAATCCTCGTCCAATACTGGCGCGAAAGATTCCGGGGAGCACATGCGCCCTCGCATGTTGCGGCCGGCGCCCCCGCCGGCCGCATCCCCGTATTTTATCTGACTCAAACTGACCCATTTTCCGTTTCGGTGGCGCTGCCGGGATTGGAAATGAAGCGGCTGATCCGCCAACTGCCGGGGAAACTATTTGTCAAAAACACATGACCGGAAAATCACTTTGAAAGATTGTTGGCGTCGAACTGTTCTCGCTTTGCTCTCAGCAGATACGATAACTCCGCCTAATGTCACTCTTGCCAAAAACGGCCCGGACGCATGCGAATTTCAGAATAGAGCGGGGGGGGCGGGGGTTCGGATGAATAAAAAGTTTGCGTTTCATTGGCGGAGGGAGAGAATCACAACAATATGCCCCGCTGGGATCGTGCGCAGGGAAACCAACTGGGAAACAGCAAATCGGCGCTTTGGGTTACTGGCCAACATTAATATAACTTATGCTATTATGAATCAGAAGCTAGAGCAGCTCCAAGGATCGGCAAAGACCGCCAAATTACTTTGCCGGTGGCTCGCCGTCATGACCCTGGTCGGCCAGCTCGCCCAGGCGGCTTCGCCGAGCACCGCCTTCACCTACCAGGGCCGCTTGTTCGTCGGCGACGTTCCTGCCAACGGGCTTTACGACCTGCAATTCACGAATTACGACGCGGCCGCCGGGGGCAATGCGCTGGGCGGGTTCAACACCAACGCCCTGCCCGTCACCAACGGGCTGTTCACCGTCACGCTCGATTTCGGCGCGGTGTTTGATGGCACCCCGCGCTGGCTGGAGATTTCCGAGCGCACGAACGGAGTGGGTGCATTCGGGACGCTCGCCCCCCGCCAACTGCTGGCCGCCGCTCCCTACGCCACCTATGCCGCCAGCGCGGGCGCCGCCGGCGCTGTGGCGGGCTTGACCATTCTCCAAAACGACAGCGGCGCGCCGAACGTGATTGCTGGCTCGCCGGGGAACTGGGTGGCGAGCGGCGTGGTGGGTGCCACCATCAGCGGCGGCGGGGCGACCAATTATGCCGCTCAATTCTTCACCAACAGAGTCAGCAGCGATTTCGGGACCATCGGAGGCGGCATGGAGAACACGATTCAGGCCGGAGCCGGATGGTCGACCATCGGCGGCGGTGTGTGGAACATGATCTACGACACCGAGGCGACCATCGGCGGCGACTACGGCAACCGGATCCAGCCCGGCGCCTCCGAAGCGACCATCGGCGGTGGCGTCAACAACGTGATGTACGCCAGCGGAGCGACCATCGGCGGCGGCGACGGGAACTCGATTTGGACCAACTCCTGGAACGCGACCATCGGCGGCGGCAGCGGGAACGAGATTCGGACCAACTCCTCCGACGCGACCATCGGCGGCGGCGCGGGCAACGTGATTCCGGCCAACGCCAACTATGCGACCATTCCCGGCGGCACTGATAACACCGCCACGAACTATGCCTTTGCCGCCGGCAACCGGGCCCAGGCCATTCACACCGGCGCGTTTGTGTGGGCGGACTCCACCGCGGCCGACTTCAGCTCCACCGCCAACAACCAGTTTGCCGCCCGCGCCAGCGGCGGCTTCGCCTTTTACACCAGCGCCTCGGGCGGTGCCACCCTGGCCGCCGGGAGTGGCTCGTGGACCTCGATGAGCGACCGTCACGCGAAGGAGAACTTCGCCCCGCTGGACCCGCAATCCGTGCTGGCCAAAGTCGCGGCGTTGCCGCTGTCCACTTGGAATTACAAAGCGCAGGACCCCGCCATCCGGCACCTGGGGCCGATGGCGTGGCCCTGGCCGCCATCCAGGGTTTGAATCAAAAGCTGGAGGAAACGCGCGCCGACAACGCCGCGCTCCGCGCGGACAACGCCGACTTGCGGGCGCGGCTGGAGAAATTGGAAAGGCTCCTGCAACCGTCAAAGTAAAATCAACCCGCTAAGATTTTGATAAATGGATTCCTGAGTCAGAAATCGGAGAAGCGAGGCGCCAGCCTGAAGGTTCGCAGGCTGAACTGGACGCTCTTGGGCGCTGCCTTTGGTCTCTTCCTGGCGGCGGCGTCCGCCCATGCGCAGAACGCCACGATAAACTGGCATCGGGTCGCCAATGGCGGCGGCGTCAGCACCGGCAACGGCTGCACCATTATGGGCACCATCGGCCAGACCGAGCCGGGCGTCGTCCAGGCGGCCAAGGTGGCCTTGGCCGAGGGGTTCTGGAGCGCCGACGCCATCGTGCTGCTGGGATCATTGC
>JBEKUQ010000291.1:0-4641 GCA_049514835.1 Verrucomicrobiota bacterium
GAATGTTCCACTGCCGTGAGATGGGACTGGCGAGGAGCGGGCGGCCATTAGGCAGCTTGGCGATTGGCTTTGCCATCGGCTTCGCGTCGCTGGCCAGCGCGGCGGGGTTGGCGATTCTTTGCGGCGGACGGACGGCCAATCTGTCGCACAGCCCGGCGGAGATGTTTCATATATTGGCCGTCGCCACGGCGACGGCTGTGGTGGTCGCCATTTTGGAGGAATTGATTTTTCGCGGGGCGCTGTTTGGGATTTTGCGAAAGGCGATGGGGTGGCCGGCGGCCTTGGCGATCAGCAGCGCGGTTTATGCGGCGGTTCATTTTTTGCAGAAGCCGGCGGCGCCGCAGCCGGTTGACTGGCTTTCCGGTGTGCGGTTGTTGCCGGAGTTGTTCCGCATTCCCGCCGACGGATCGGGGCTGGCGCCGGCTTTTTTTACGCTGCTCGTGGCGGGGGCGATTCTGGCGCTGGCCTACCAGCGCACGGGGACTTTGTTCATGTCCATTGGGCTGCACGCGGGCTGGATTTTTTGGCTGACGGCTTACCGGTCGCTGACGCGGGAGGCGCCGGGAGCGTGGCGCGCGATGTGGGGGAGCGACAAGTTGATTGACGGCTGGCTGCCGTTGGTCATTCTGGCGATGGTGCTGGCGGGGGTGTGGCGGAGCGGGCGGCGGACATCCGGCGAGAATTCAGGGGAAAAATCATGATGGCGGCGCTTTCAGCAGAATCATTAGCGATGTGCTCTCGGATGCACCCCAAAGATGATCTGGATTGGAGAGGAGATTCCGTCGGCGAGTCGCCGACGGAGACGACCGAGTCGGTCGTGCCACCCAAAAGGCGGTAATGATTCGGGCGACTTCGATTTCATGGAGAACCGCGCTGGACGCGGCGCTGAATTTGTTTTATCCGCCGGTCTGCCAGATCTGCGGAGAGGAGCGGGCGGAGGCGGCGGAAGGATTCGTCGGCCCGGCCTGCCGGGGTGAGGTGAAGCTTGTCACGGCGCCGTTTTGCGAGCGGTGCGGGCTGCCGTTCGAGGGGGATATGAGCCATCCGTTTGAATGCGTCAATTGCCAGGAGGTGACTTTGTATTTTCGCTCGGCGCGCTCGGCGGTGGTGGCCAACAGCATGATGCTCGACGTGATCCATCGTTACAAATACAACCGCTCGCTCTGGTTTGAGCCGTTTCTGGCCGGCCTGCTCATTGGCAGGGCCGCGCCCGTCCTGGCGGCGGAGGTCTGGGATTTCATTGTGCCGGTGCCGCTGTTTCCCGTGAAAAAACGCGAACGTGAATTTAATCAAGCCGGGCGTCTGGCGGCGCGGTTGGGACGGGCCGTGAAAATCCCGGTGAACACAGGGCTGCTCCGGCGTGTCAAACCCACCGTGACGCAAACCAGGCTGACGCGCGAGGAACGGGCCGCCAACGTGCATCAGGCGTTCGCGTTTTGCGGAAGGAAAAAGCTGGCTGGCGAAAAGATCGTGCTGCTGGATGACGTGATGACAACAGGGGCGACGACCAACGCCTGCGCCAGGGCGTTGCGGAGGGGCGGGGCGGGGGAAATCTGTGTTTGGACGGTGGCGCGGGCGACGGTGGGAGGCGGGAAATGAGGAATGCAAAATGCAGAATGAAGCAGCGGGGAGGTGAGCTATAATATGGAAGAGAAGACGCGTTGGGCGGGACGCCAAACGCGGCGACCGGGACGGTCGCGCTCCCCGGGAGGGGGACGACGGACAAGGGACTTGACGGCGCGAGCGGGGGCTGGTTAATCTTTGGCCACGTTGTGACGGCCATGCCCTGGCATCGGTTAAAAGCAATGAAAGAATTTCTGGCAAACAACAGGTTATGAGCGCCACGTCATTTGTCCGCAAGAACCTCGGTCTTGAAACGCAGGAGCCGCCGGCCACGCACCCCGCGGGCGAGGCGCCAACGACGTTCGCCAAGAAGCCGAAGCTGTCGAGCACCAAGTCGCGCAAACGGGACATACCAGAAGGCATCTGGACCAAGTGCAAGAAGTGCGCGAGCATGATTTACGACAAGGAGCTGGACATGAACCTGAAGGTGTGCCCGAAATGCCAGTTCCATTTCCCCATTTCGGCGCGCGAGCGGATTCACGCGCTGGTGGAGACCTGCTCGTTTGAAGAGAACGACGCCTCGATGGAAAGCGTGGACATGCTGAATTTTACGGGACCTTCGTCCTATGCCGCCAAGCTGGATGAGTATAAGAAATCCACCGGGCTGAAGGATGCGGTTTGCACGGGCATCGGGCGGATTGGGCGGCATCGGGCGGCCCTGGGCGTGATGGATTTTGGCTTTTTGGGCGGCTCGATGGGATCGGTGGTGGGCGAAAGACTGACCCGTCTGATCGAATCAGCGACGGCGCGGGGTCTGCCGCTGATCATTATTTCCGCCAGCGGCGGCGCGCGCATGTACGAGGGGGTGTTCAGCCTGATGCAAATGGCCAAGACGTGCGGGGCGCTGGCTTATCACGCCCGGAGCAAGCTGCCTTACCTGAGTCTCCTGACCAACCCGACGACGGGCGGGGTGATGGCCAGTTTTGGCACGGTGGGCGATTTGATTTTGGCGGAGCCTGGAGCGATGATCGGTTTTGCCGGGCCGCGGGTGATCAAGGACACGACGCAGGCGGAATTGCCGCCGGGTTTTCAAACGGCCGAATTCCTTTTGGAGCATGGATTGATTGACGCGATTGTTCCGCGAAACGAGTTGAAGTCGCGGCTGTGTTACTATCTTGATTATCTGATGGAAGGCCGGGAAGCGCGTGCGGCGGCGGGCAAGTAGCTTGGGAGTCCAAGCGCGCGTTTTGAAAATGGCCCGGGCGGTCTTGCGGCCGGGCAAATCCCAGTCTGCCGATAAGCGCTGATGTCCTGGTTGCAGGAACAAAACAAAGGCCGTCCCATCGGGGGGAAATGAGGAGGCCGCTTATCCCGGGTGAACCCTGAGCAGGACCGCGCCGTGAGAATTGACCACGGCGGAAACCTCTCCATTGACGGGGCGGAGGTCGTTGTGAGTCCAAAGAAGGGATTCTTCGAGGTTCATAATGGGTAAAGATCTAGCTTTCCGCAGAAGAACAGGATGCGAATCCGGTAGTTGCGAAAGTTGCGGAAGTCCCGCGCGTTGGATTTGATGCTTTGGATTTTCGAGTGCAATCCATCGGTCACCGCGTTGGTGATGTGATGCTTCAATGTAAAAGGCCAGGTTCTTGCCGCCGGAACAGGGCCATCCTGTTCTTCGTGGTTCATCGCCGTCGAGCATACTTGGGAAACCCAGGCACGTCCATGTTCGACAACTGTCCAGAATTCAGCTCTCTGGTGTCCGGCGGCCGCGGCTGCCTTTGAGCAAAACGCGAAACGACAGGTTCCCCTCCAGATCTGCTTTACGGAAACGCAGCGCCGCTGCACCAACGGCGCAAACTCTGCGGCAGGCGCACCGCCGCCGTCTGCTCTGCTTTGACCGAACTGTCCGCGAAAATAAATTGTCCGGTCCGGGCAAAAGCAGGCATCTATTAGTGAATGCAGGAACTGGACGACATCGCGCTCCTGCGCCAATTCGCGGCGCAACGGTCTGAAGCCGCCTTCGACCAACTGGTCTCGCGCCACGCCGGTTTCGTCCATTCGGCGGCCTTGCGCCAGGTGCGCGATCCGCAGTGGGCGGCGGAAATCACCCAGGCCGTGTTCTTAATTCTCGCCCAAAAGGCCGCGCGCATTTCGGACAAGACCATCCTCACCGGCTGGCTCTTCAAGACCACGCGCTTTGTCGCTCTGGCCCAAGTGCGCGCCGAGGCCAAACGGCGCCAGCATGACCAGGAGACCCAGATGCACACCCGACTTCAAACCGAACCTTCCTCGGACGCCGGGGACCGGGCCTGGGCGGAACTGGCCCCTCTGCTCGATCAGGCCCTGGCGCAACTGGGGGAAACCGACCGCCAGGCCGTGCTGTTGCGGTATTTCGAGAACAAAAGCCTCGCCGAGGTAGGAAACAAATTGGGCGCCGGCGAAGACACCGCCCGCAAGCGCGTCAGCCGCGCCCTGGAAAAATTGCGCAAGTTTTTCGCCAAAAACCATGTTGTCTATTCGACGGCCATCATCGCCGGCGCTATTTCCGCCAACGCCGTCCAAGCCGCCCCGGCAGGGGTGGTGGCGGCAATCCCCGCAATGGCTGTCAAGGGTTCGGCCATTGCGGTTTCAACCCTGACCCTCGTGAAAGAAGCGTTAAAACTTATGACCATTGCAAAATTAAAGGCCGCGGCGCTTGTCGCGGCTGCGGCCATTCTGACCGCCGGCAGCACCGTTGTCGTCAACCAAGTCATCGCTCAATCCGGCGGCGATGCCTCCGCAATAGACGACTCCGCTTGGGACAACATCAGTTCGCGGGCTTTGCAAGCCCTCCCGCCTGGCTTCATTCTTCGGCCGACGCATTTTGCGACCCCCTTCGCGCCGGGTGCGGCTTTTTCCGCCGGCAAAGGATATGGTGGCGGAATGGTTGTCTCTGGCAACAAGATGCTAGGACGCGCCATTACCTTCGATAGCCTCATGGCGGCGGCGTTCGATGTGGACTTCAACCGCGTGGTTTCTCCGCCCGGCGCGCCGGCAGGCGCCTTTGACCTTCTTATGACCGCCCCCGACGCATCGAAA
>JBEKUQ010000292.1:0-4622 GCA_049514835.1 Verrucomicrobiota bacterium
GCGGGGGAATTCATCGAGCTGCAAGGCACGGGTGAGGAGTCCACCTATACCGACGAACAATTGGCCGCCATGCTGGCGCTGGGGAAAAGCGGGATCAAGCAACTGCTCGCTTTGCAACAGGCGGCGTTGGGGTGAGAGCGTGGCGTGCGGTACAATTCACATTTTTGGGTTCCCCTCTTAATCTTAATCCTAATCTTTCTCTTAATCTTAATCCCCCGACTCCGTTTGAAGATTAAGAGTAAGATTAGGATTAAGATTTAGGAATCGGAAAAGACCACCCAAGAATATGAAGCGCGCTCACCAACCCACTCTTTTCGATTCGACCACTTTTCGGTTCCCCCTTGGAATTCGTGGCGCTTGGGTTATTTTAGCGGGATGCCTTGATGGCGAAATTCAGGAGTTATGGCAATCGAATTCATCAGAATCGGCGGCGCGCGCCAGCATAATCTGAAAAACCTGACGCTGTCCATCCCGCGCGGCAAACTGGTCGTCATCACCGGGTTGAGCGGATCGGGGAAGTCCTCGCTGGCCTTCGACACGATCTATGCGGAAGGGCAGCGCAAATACGTCGAATCCCTCTCCGCGTATGCGCGGCAGTTCCTGGATCAAATGGAAAAGCCGGAGGTAGATTTCATCGAGGGCCTCTCGCCGGCCATCGCCATCGAGCAGCGGGCTTCCGGGGCGAATCCCCGCTCCATCATCGCCACCACCACCGAGATTTACGATTACCTGCGCCTGCTCTTTGCCCATGTCGGCCAGCCTTACTGCCCGGTGAGCGGCCAGCCCATCACCCACCAAACCACCAGCGACATCGTGGACAAAATCCTGGCCCTGCCCGGCAAGACGCGCGTCATGCTCCTGGCGCCGGTCATCACCGCGCAAAAGGGCGAATTCCGCGACGTGATCGAGCGCCTGGCCCGGGAGGGGTTCGTGCGCGCCCGCGTGGACGGGCAGTTTGTGGAGTTGAGCAGCAACACGCGGGTGAAGCTGGACGCCAAACTGCGGCACACCATTGAAGTAATAGTTGACAGATTGGTCATTGACGAAAAAGTCCGCATCCGGCTGGGGGATTCGGTGGAAACGGCGCTCAAATGGGGCGAAGGCCGCCTTTTGCTGTTGCAGCAGCCGCCCCAGGCCGCGGTGACCGGTCCCTGGGCCGAGTCCCTCCATTCCAATCGCAATTACAGTCCGGCCAGCGGCCTGAGCTTCGAGACGCCCACCCCGAAACATTTCTCCTTCAACTCCCCGGCCGGCGCCTGCCCCGTCTGCCACGGACTGGGCCAAAAAATGGTCTTCGACGAGCGGCTGGTGGTGCCGGACGCGGACAAATCGCTGGAGAAGGGGGCGGTGCTCCCCTGGCGGAGGGGCGGCAAGCGCATGATGGTCTATTACAAAAGCCTGTTGCGCGGCATGGCCGGCCAATTTGGCCAAAGCCTGGAAACGGCCTGGAAGGATTTGCCGGCCGGCTTCAAACAAAAACTACTCCACGGCACCGGCGCCGAAAATGTGGAGTTCACCTTCTGGCGCGCCGGCAACGCCAGCAAAGTCCGCCGTCCTTTCGAGGGCGTCATTCCCAATCTGCAACGCCTTTACGCCGAGAGCGAAAGCGAATTCACCCGCAACCGGCTCAAAGGCTTCATGAACCCGCAGCCCTGCGACGCCTGCGGCGGACGCCGCCTCAAGCCGGAAATCCTGGCCGTGCGCCTCGGCGTCGCTCCGCCCCTTCCCAATCCTGCCCAGGAACCCTCACTTCACCCTGACCCTCTCCGATTGCAGATGGCGGATGGCGGATTGCGGATTGGTCTGCCGATCCGCCCCTCACCTGACCCTGACCCTCTCGCCTCCATCCGCCTTCGCCAAGGCTACGGCGCGACAAGTCGGATGGGAGCGGAGAGGGGAGAGCAGGCGGACACGATTGGTGCTGTGGAGGCCGGTCAAGCGGCGGCAGGTTCGGCGTCCCAAAGCGCCTCAAAAGACGTCGAGTCCAATCTTGATTCCGGGCACCATCCGGCATCGCCGCCCGTTCTCCCCGGCCTTTCCATCATGGATGTCTGCGCCCAATCCATCGCGCGGGCGGACGATTTTTTTGAAAATTTGCAGTTGACTGATTTCCAGCGCAAGATTGCCGCCGATTTGATCAAGGAAATCCGCGCGCGCCTGGGCTTTCTCAAAAATGTCGGCCTGGGCTACCTGACCCTCGACCGCGAAAGCGGCACCTTGAGCGGCGGCGAGGCGCAGCGCATCCGGCTGGCCACGCAGATTGGCGCCGGCCTGGTCGGCGTGCTCTACATTCTGGACGAGCCGAGCATCGGCCTGCATCAGCGCGACAACGAGCGCCTGCTCCAATCCCTGGAAGGTCTCCGCGACCTGGGCAACTCGGTTCTGGTGGTCGAGCACGACGAAGAAACCATCCGGCGGGCCGATTATCTGCTGGACTTGGGACCGGGCGCGGGCGTGCGCGGCGGGGAGCTGGTGGCGGCGGGCGGTGTGGCCGACCTGGAGGCCGAACCGCGTTCCCTCACCGGGCAATACCTCAAGGGCGAACTGAAAATTGCCACGCCGCGCCACCGCTTCAAACCCTCCGCCGAGCGCGGCTGGCTGGAAATCCTGGGCGCGCGCGAAAACAACCTGAAGGACATCAACGTGCGCGTTCCGCTGGGCGGCCTGACGGCCGTGACCGGGGTGAGCGGTTCGGGCAAGAGCACGCTGGTGGACGACATTCTGCGGCGCGCGCTGTTCCGCAAATTCTACGGTTCCAAGGAACAGCCGGGCCGGCACCGGCTCATCCGCGGCTTCGAGATGCTGGACAAGGTGATCGTGATTGACCAGACCCCCATTGGCCGCACCCCGCGGAGCAATCCGGCCACCTACACCGGCATGTTCAACCAAATCCGCGACCTGTTCGCCAAACTGCCCTCCGCCAAGATCCGCGGCTACGAGGCCGGCCGCTTCAGCTTCAACGTCAAGGGCGGCCGCTGCGAAAAATGCCAGGGGGACGGCCTGATCAAGATCGAAATGCACTTCCTTCCACCCGTCTATGTCACCTGCGAGGCGTGCCACGGCCGCCGCTACAATCGGGAGACCCTGGAAATCCATTTCAAGGGCATGAACATCGCCGATGTGCTGGACATGACGGTGGACGAGGCCGTGACTTTCTTCCGCGCCGTGCCGAAGATATTTGATCCCTGCCTGACGCTGGCCGAGGTGGGCCTGGGCTACGTGCGCCTGGGCCAATCCGCCACCACCCTGAGCGGCGGCGAGGCGCAGCGCATCAAACTGGCGGCCGAACTGAGCCGCAAGGAAACCGGCCACACCCTTTACATTCTGGACGAACCGACCACCGGTCTCCATTTCCACGACGTGGCCAAACTGCTGGACGTGCTCTTCAAACTCCGCAACTCCGGCAACACGCTGCTGGTGATCGAACACAACCTGGATGTCATCAAAACCGCCGACTGGATAATAGACCTGGGGCCGGAAGGCGGCGAAGCGGGAGGGCGGGTTGTCGCGGAAGGCCCGCCGGAAAAAGTCGCCGGCGTGGCCGAAAGCTACACCGGCCAATACCTGGCCCGCCTGTTCAGCCGTTCGGCCGCATGACGCCCGGGGAAGGATTCTCCCGATGCGGGAATGCCAGGCGTTCCACGGCGATCTTTCCCGCCGGCGGCCAGGCTCAGAATTCCCAGTGCAATCGCGCGCCGAAAATCGACACCGGGCCGCGATCGCGGTTAAAGGCGGGATTGGCGATAAATTGGTAGTCTAATGTAAAGTGGACCTCCTTCCAGATTTGGAAATTGTAGTAAGTTTCCATACCTTTTTCCCAGCCATAATTCAATTTGCCGTCGCCGCCCTCAATGCCCGTGCCGCCAGCCGCAAAATATGCCTGCTCGGCATGAGTGATGCCGTTCATAATCCCCGCCAGACCAAAGGTGTCGTTGGGACGATGCCAGGATTCCCCTTTGACGCTTAAGCCCAGCGTTCCCGCATAATCCACATCGGTGAACATCCACGCCTGTTCTTGGCCGTCATTCCAGCCCAGGCGCGAGAACAGGCCGACGTTCTTCGCAATCTCCTGTTCCCAATTCAACCCAAAGCCGTATTTGAGACGGTAGGCCTTGGCCGCTGCAAGGTCCGCGCCCGGCCCGTTTGCCCGTAGAATAGCAGTCGCCTCACTATAACTGAACATGTCAGCTTGATTCAGAAAAGCCAGGAAGCGAATGGCGCCCGGATGATTGTTGATGGAGTAACGGCGCTCAAATTCCGTCACCATCGCCCACCCACTGAAGAGCGGTTCATCATGAGCGGCTTTGTCATACGGCCATTTGAGAAGCGCGTCGTCTCCCGTCAAATTATTCGCGATTTTCGGCACTTGGAAAAAACCGTAGCGCAAGGTCCACTTCGGCTGATTCAATTCCACGGCAATGCCGGTGGAAAATCCAACGGCATCCGCCGCATAATCCCAGGCCTCATTGTTCACCAACCCCCAGTTCATGAATTGTGTGCGTGGAGCATTGGCGTAAGTATTTTGGTCGAAAATATCCGCGGCGCTCATCCGTCCGAGTGTGAACGTGAGTCGGGAAACATCCCGTTTTCCAGCAAGCGTGAGTTGGTCATCGGGCACGTCC
>JBEKUQ010000293.1:0-4614 GCA_049514835.1 Verrucomicrobiota bacterium
TTGAGCGCGATCCGCTCCTGCGGCACGCCGCCAAAGACCATGGCCCCGATCATCCCGTTGCCCAGGGGCATGGCCTGGAGCCAGGCGCTGGCCGGCTGGCGGTACCAAACCACCATGTCGCTTGGATTGGCTGCTCCGCAGAGCGCTGCCGGGCCGCCAAGGACCGCAATTGCCAACAAACCGCGGACAATAAATCCGGGTGCCGCATGATGGTTCCAGTAGTTCATAAGACGAGCATTTAGATTGTTGCACTCTTCGATCACACCAATCATTAGCGGCTTTCTGGGGAGCGCGACCGTCCCGGTTGCATCCGTCGGCGTCTCGCCGACGGAATCTTCCTTCCAAACCGGATCACCTTTTGGGCGCAGCCGGGAGCCTGTCCCTAATGATTCGGGTTCGATCAAGACCGTCGCGGCTGTCATTTCGCCGTCCTCCCCGGCGCCGCCGCCGGCTTGGTGGACAACATCTTGAACAGAGCGGGATCATACTCCTCCAGACCCGTTATCCCGTAGAGATGGTTCGCGGAAATCCACGGCAGCCAGAACCGATGGCCCCCCACGCCGCGACCGGGACCGCCCGGCCCCATCCGCCAGCCCTCCTGCTGCCACCCAATGCCTATCATGTCGTACTGCCGCCCCGGAAGAGCCACCATGGATTTCGTGTCATGCAGCAGCACCCGCGCGACCTCGAGGTAATGCTGGTCCTTCGTCAGGTTGTATAATTTCGCGTAAGTGGGCACAGCCCAATCCAGATACTCGTCCGCGCTGCCGGCGACGCGCGCCGTGATGCCTTGTATCCCGATGGTCGGCACGCCCTTCTTCCAGTGCAGTTGCGCGTCCTCCGCATCCAACGGCATCGGCAGGTTCCAGATCCAGATCCAGCTCTCGGCGTAGTCCCCTGCCGCCTTGGCCCGTTCCAGCCATTTGGGTTCCTGGGTTGAATCGTAAAGACTCAGAAAGGCTTCCATGCTCAACATCCCGGCCTCTTTGTCGGTGATATTCGGATTGTCGCTCGCGCCTCCGATGAAAAGGCCGCGGGTTCCCCAGTTCGTCCAGACGTATTCGCCCGCGCGGATGGCCGCCCCCTTGTATTTCGGGTCGCCCGTCTCTTCGGTCATCATGACCAGCAGCGGCACGGGACAGTAGCTCGCCGTTCCCGTTGGCTCCGCGACTTCGTCGCTTCCAGCTTTCCACCGCCGCGGAAACGATCCGTCCTCCCGCTGTTGCAGCACCAGCCAATCCACATAAGTCTTTACCCAGTTGAACCATTCCGGGTGCTGACGGCCGAGGCCGCGCTCGCGCCGGTAGGCCCGTATCAGCACGCGCATGTCTTCGGTGGCGTTCCTCAGCCACGGCGCAACCCAGACGTGGTCCCACGGCTTGCCGGTTGCTAGGTCGTAGCCGGTGCCCTGCAGCGGCACCGTCGGCAGGGCCTGGATCAAAGACGATATGATGGCCAGACCGGTCTGTCGCATTTTTTGGCCGCGCTCGGCGGGGTCGCGATCGCCTTCGCGCAACAATTGGTCCGCGCACTCGATGTTCTTGCCCACGAAGCCCATCGCTACCATCCCCCAATTCCACTGCAGTTGGTTCGTTGGTATTGTGGAGATGACGAACGGTATGGCGGTCCGCCCGTCAATGGTGGCGGCTTGCGCGGCCAGATGGTCTATCAGTACCCGGCGCATCTGCTCAACGTCAATGTAAGTGACGCCGGGATTCAAAGTGTTCCACGCCCATCGCCACGCGTTGCGCGTCACGTCCCGGAACGACTCGTTCTGCCCGAAGCGAAAGCTCACCTCGTAGTTGTGCGCCACTCCCTCCGTGATCGGGTGATAGCGCCGAATCCATCGCGGTTTCGCCGCTGCGTTGCTGCCGCCTGCGTAGATGCTCGCCGTGCCGGGAAACCAGAAACCAAACTCGATTGCGCCTTCCTCCCCCTGCTGTGCCCCGAGCGCGCCGAACTGAAACCGCGCATCGGTCATCACCGCTTTGGAGAGCTTCGTCTCCTCCACCGTCGAGTCGCCCCGCGGCGCAGGATCCAGCACTGCCACAGAGGCGCCGTTGCTCAAGGAAAGCGCGAACAAAGGCGCCGGAAGGATGTCCTCGCGCATCACAAAGCGCCGGGCCGCGTAGTTCAGCGTGCCGCCGGGCGAGCGGTCGCCATCGTAGGCGGGGTCGCCATACAACGCGCCCGGGGCCAGGCAATTCACGTTGGTCCATTCTACAGAACGGTCGGCCGTGAGCACGATTGATGAGGAAAATCCGCCCGGCGCGCTTCCCGCCACCTCCACCTTCCGCTTCACCGATACCACCGCTCCGTTGAGCCTCCAACGATCGTCAACGCGAAAGACGACACTTTCGCCGTATGCGATTTCGGCTTGGCCATCAATTCCAGCGGCGGATTTCTCCACCGTCTTGTAGCCGGCGGCCAATTGCCGAATGTCCTCTTCCGTGCGAAAGACTTCCAGCTTGGCGGGTTTGCCCTGTTGGATGAGCGGAGCCGTCCCTCCCGCGATTTCGATGCCCCACTCGCCCCCCGCGGCGCGCACGAACGACACCGTTGCGCCGGTCGGCATGCGTCCAAGCTCCACTCGATTGGCTGGTTGCGCGAACAAGGCCGGCCCCGCCAGGCACAGCCCTAACAGCAAACATCTGCCTAACATAATTTCACCCCAATCATTACCGACTTTCTGGGGAGCGCGACCGTCCCGGTTGCATCCGTCGGCGTCTCGCCGACGGAATCTACCATCCAAACCTGATCACCCTTTGGGTGCATCTGAGAGCACATCGCTAATGATTCAGTTAATTTCACATCTCCGTTTCGTGCGGCCAATGCCGCGGCCTCGCAAGGAACAGATCGTTCCCCACACTTGGCATTGGGATTTCGGTGCGCATGGAGATTGGGCCGGGCGAGTTTCATTGCCCCGACAAATTGCCGAGCGCTTCCATTTCCGCCAGCGCGGCAGGTTTTGCATCCGGCGTTCCGACAAACGTCACGCGCAGGAACCGCCCCCGCGCGCCGGACGCGGCAGACAGCGTCTGGTCTTTTGCGCTGCTCGCGGTTTGGGTTTGATCGGAAACCATTTTCCAGTTGCTGTTGCCGTCATCCGATATTTCCACACGGTAACGCCAGTTGCCGTCCAACGGGAACGAGAGCTTGACCGAACTGACGGTTGCGATGCGTTCCAAATCAATGCGCAGCCACGCATTCGTGTCGCCGTCGGCAGCCTGCCAGAACGTGGCCGCGTTGCCGTCGTTGGCCAATCGTCCGCTATGCCCGGGCGATTCGCTGCTGGCTCGCGTCGGATTGTTCAAGCCCAACGTGAGAAGTGAACCGCCCGTGGCGGTGCCGGTGAATCGCACATACGGACGCGGTTTCACCAACGGCGTCTTGCCGGCGATGAATTTCGGTTCGCCCTGCGACGTGATGCCAATCGTCCCGTCTTTCAACCCGGGCGAGGTCGCGCGGATTACCGTCTTGCCGGCATAGTATGACCGAAATTCCATCGCCGCCTGGCCGTCGCGAATCGCGATGTCCGAGTCCGGAGCGAAGGCAATGCTCGGCCCGGTCGGAAATTCCCCCGGACCGGATTCAATCGCCAGGGTCACCGGCGGGCAGTTGCTGATCGGCTTGCCGTCTTTGTCCACGACCGTCACGATGATTTGCGCGTCGTCCGTCCCGTCCACGCAATTGAGTGTGGTTTTGTCTGCCGCAAGCTTCAGCGCGGCGGGGACTCCGTTGCTCGGCCAGGCCGGCGGCGGAATGTGCAGGTTTTCGTTGCGATACCAATACCATTGCCGCTTCGGCAGCCGGAAGTAATCCACCAATCCCATGGCCCCGAATCGCCGCCCGGCCAGGCTGCCGTGGTCGAAACCGCACCAGATGACCTCGCCGCTGCGCCACGGCATACGCCAGGAGCCGGTCTGGTTCCTGTCCGCTCCGGGCGTGCCCGGCAAATCACCCCAGCCGGGGTCATATTTGCCCGGACGATCCGTCATGGTCGAACCATATTCGGTCACAATGCTGGGAATTCCCGGATTCACGAAAAGCCGCGCGCCGTCGCCGTTGTAGCCCGCCACGTCACCGAGCTTGTCCAGGTCGCCCCGCTGGCAGCCGCCTATGCCCGCCGGCCGCGTTGGGTCCAGTTCATGCGCATACGCCACAAGGTCACGCAATAAATTCCTCACCTTCGGCATCACCGACCTGTCGCTGAAGAAAACTTCGTTGTCCATGCTCCACACGATGATGCTCGGATGATTGCGATGGATGCGGATCATGTCGCGCAGGCTCGCCTTCACGCTCGCTTCAAATTCGGCCTCGTCCGCCGCGCTGGTCGGATAGGCGCTGGCCGCCCACGGGCTTCTGAAGCCGGTCGTGCCCCAAAAACAATTCTCCGACCAGAATAACACTCCCAGTTTGTCACACGCCGCCGCGAACGCCGGCGCGTGCGGATAATGCGAACCGCGGATGAAATCCAATCCGGCCTCCTTCATCAGCTTCACATCACGCGAAAACCCGCTGTCGGCCACCGCGTCGCCCCAGCCGGCGTGGTCCTGATGCACGTTGGCCCCTTTGCAATAATCATGCTCGCCGTTCAGGAAAAATCCCTGGTCA
>JBEKUQ010000294.1:0-4609 GCA_049514835.1 Verrucomicrobiota bacterium
GCCACGAACTTACGGTCGGATCGGTCAACCAAGTCTTCGAGCGCTCGATCCGGCGGGAATTCCTTAAACCTAGTCAGATCCTTGTCGAGCGGGGAGAGTTTCACGAGCGAGACATGTCGGTCGTTGGCCAGATTGACGAGGAGCCATTTGAGGAATTTGCTCCCTGCACTGGGCGGACGCTTTGAAGGATCAAGCTTGTGGCCGTACTCCCCCAAGATGATCCACTGATTGTCCAAAACCACCCGGTCGTCTGCCTGCGCCTTTTCCAAGCGGGCCAAACATTCGCTCACGCACTCAGGGCGCATTTGCCGTGCCTGCCCGTCTGCAACGAGCAAGACGTTCGTATCTATTACGACTGCACTCATCCGGGTGCGGCATTCGGGTTGGAAGATGATTCTGCCTGTACTGCTTGACGTTCGGCGCCAGCTTGCGCCATGCGCATCAAATCGCCCATTTCATCGCCGAAGAAATTCTCCGGCCAGTTGCTGATATTTCCGAAACGATCAATTGGCAACGGCTCCAATCGAAATTCAGTTCCTGTGGAGTGGGCAAAATAGGCGGCGACCTGCTCAGGCTTAATCGGATGCTGTGGGTCGTCCTCGGCAATCCGCCTTTGCAATCGGTGCAGGAAATGTTCCGAGTGGGTCTCAATGACCAGTTGGATATTGCGGTCCTGACTATCTTCACGCGAGGAGATGACCTCAATGAACAAATCCGCTAGATTCGATTGGGCTTTGGGATGCAGATGCAACTCCGGTTGTTCAATAAAAAGGATCGAATTGGCAGGCGCATAGAAGCACTGCACCAATACCGGCAACACCTGCGAAACACCAAAACCCACATCCGGCAAGTCCACCAATAATGAGGACCCTGGGGTCTTGACTTTCACCTCATAATCTTTGCGGTGCGCGGAAATCTGCTTCACCTCAAACCCGTCAATCAGCTCAAGTTGTTGCAGCCTGTCGGCAATGAACTGATCAAAGGGTTTTTTTCTTTTTTTCCTCCCTGTATTCAGCCTTCGATTTTTGGCCGCAAGGAGGGCACTGATGGTATTCTCGCCTGAGAAACCGACGCCTTCAGGCTCTCCACCCGGCCAATAATAAAGTCTTTGCCCCTTGGAGCGGAGCGGACCCAGGTAGCTGATGGAACGGAGGAGTTGCTCCAATCGCAGGCTGAAATCCTGAACAAATTGAGCGTTTTGGTAGTACTCTAGGATTTGATCTGGAAAACCATAAAACTTCGTCGGTGGGCCAAGCGGCCAGGCGCGTCCCTGACTCCGGGTAAGTTCGTAAGGCGAGGCATCCAGATCGTATTCCGCTTTGTCGCCAGCCTTGCGTTTGATCCAAACTCGCATCATCTCAGAACCGTTCTGTTTCAGCTGATATTCGAAACCACTCACTGCAAGTTTTTGGGGTTCTTTTCCCATCATGCCGAGATCTGCCGAGAACCGCAAACGGCTGCCGGACCAAATGCGCTTTTGCCAAGGCCTGCCCACCGTCAACGGCCGCGCTAAGCTCCATTCAAAATTGAACTCCAGCTTGTTGTTGGGGTCGCGGCCAAAGACAAAGTCTTCGAAAGAGCCAAGATTCACCGGGCTGTTGGGGTCTCCGGGATAAATGACAATTTTGCGATCGGACGAATCCATCGTCTGCTTTAGCATGAGGAAGAACTGCTCAATACTGCTTTTGCCGGAACTGTTCGTGCCGAACAAAACAGTCAGCGGGGCCATTTTGATCGGCTTGGTATCCCTCCAGCATTTGAAGTTCTTTAATTGAAGATTTGTCAGCATGGTTCCTTTTCCGTTCGGTTTGGCCTGCCGTTGTTAAGCGTGACCGCTGTGCCTTGAATCATCCCCAATTCTTCGTCCTCATCGAGGACGGATTCAAGCAGAATCCGCCCATCGCCGATGCCGGGCACGGCCCCATGTGGGACGGCGGAGCACGAAGATTCCCAGACGGCAGACCGGAAAGCCAAAAAACGTCTTTTGCTCCGGGCGGGGCGTGCTATGTTGTGTTCACTCGAAATGAAAAGACCTTGTGCAGTTATTTCGGCGTGTCTCATTATCGGCCTGTTGGCCGGTTGCCGTCGCGACGATCAAATCCAAACTTATACGGCCCCCAAGGAAAGCCAGCCGCCGCCGCCGCCGTCACAGAACCAGCCCGCCCCCGGCATGTCCATGATGGGCGCGGACGCCTCGGCGGTTCCCGTCAACTCCACGCCAATACACTGGACCACGCCGGCCGGTTGGAAGGAAATGCCGCCCACCAGCATCCGCCTCGGCAATTTCGTCGTGCCGGGGCCGGGCGACAAAAAGGCCGAGGTGACGATCCTTTCCTTTCCTGGCGACGTGGGAGGCGCGCTGGCCAACGTCAACCGCTGGCGGCGTGAAGTCGGCCTGGCCGACATCGCGGAAAACGAAATTGTCTCCGAGAAGGCCGTGGTGGATTCCAACGAAGGAAAACTTTACGAAATGGCCGGCGCCACGGAACGGACCGTGGTGGCGATGATCCCGCGCGCCGGCGCTTCCTGGTTCTTCAAAATGCGCGGCGACTCGGACGTGGTGGCAGGGGCGAAACCGGCTTTCCTTGAATTTCTGAAATCGGTCCATTTCGGCGCAAGCGACGCCGCCGCGATGCCGTCCAATCCCCACGCGGGCATGGACATGGGCGCGGGCATGGGCGCGGGCATGGGCATGGCCGCCGCCGCCCAGTCCGGCGACCAGCCGAAATGGAACGCGCCGGCCAATTGGGCCGAAACCCCGCCCGGCGCCATGATCATGAAGAGTTTTTCCATCTCCGGCGACGCCGGCCAAAAAGCCGTTGTCACCATCAGTGCTTTGGGCGGCGAAGGCGGCGGCACGCTGGCCAACGTCAATCGCTGGCGCGGCCAGTTGAGTTTGCCGGAGGTGGCGGAGGATGGGCTGCCCAAGATCACCCAATCGCTGGATGTCCTGGGCGGAAAAGCCACGCTGGTGGACTTGAGCGGCACAGACGCCGCCGGCCAACCCAGCCGGATGGTGGCGGTGATCGTGCCGCACGGCGGCCAGACCTGGTTCTACAAACTGACGGGTTCCGGCGCGGTGGTCGCCCATGAAAAGGACGTCTTCACCCAATTCGTCCAAACCGTCCGCTATCCTTGATCCATGCTGAAAAGCTGCCTGAATTTCCTGACCTCGCTCCGCCTGACCGTCGTCCTCCTCGGACTGGCCCTCATCCTGGTCTTCGCCGGCACCCTGGCCGAGGTCCACATGGGTCTTTACGACGCGCAGGCCGCCATCTTCCGCAGCTTCTTTGTGCGGTGGACGCCGCCCGGAACCCACCTGCGCATCCCGGTTTTTCCGGGCGGCTGGTTCATCGGCCTGGCGCTGCTGCTCAATTTGCTCGCGGCCCACATCAAACGGTTTCATTTCAGCAAAAAGAAAATCGGCATCCTCCTCATTCACTCCGGCTTGATCCTTCTTTTGGCCGGCCAGTTCTTCACCGAACAGTTCCAGATCGAGAGCCTGATGCGCCTGCCCGTCGGCGCCTCCTGCAATTACAGCGAGGACAGCCGCCGGCATGAATTGGCGGTCATTGATGTCACCGATCCCGCCCGCGACCGCGTCGTCTCCATCCCGGAGCCGCTCCTGGCCAAGGGAGGCGACATCCAGCCGCCCGGCCTGCCCTTCGCCTTGCGTGTCAAGACTTATTTCCAGAACTCGGCTCCCGCCGGCCCCATGTCCGGCGGCGGCGCAAAACTCCAGGCCGGCCAGGGCATCGGCCGCCAGCTTCTTTTCGCCGCCCTGCCCGAAGCCAAACGCATGGACGACGAGAACCGCCCCTCGGCCCTGGTCGAAGTGGTGGCCGGCGGCCATTCGTTGGGCGATTGGACCGTCTCGTCCTGGCTGGCCAAACCGCCGCTCGTTCAGGAATTGCAGTCGGAGTTTGGCGGGCTGATGCAGCAGCCGCTGACCGAGCCGCAAGAATTCCAGGTCGCGGGGCGCACCTATGAAATCGCGCTGCGCCCGGTGCGTTATTACAAGCCTTACACGATCACCCTCCTGGAATTCAATCACGACATCTACGCCGGCACCGACATCCCCAGCAATTTTTCCAGCAAAATCCACCTGCGCGACCCCGCCCGGGGCGAGGATCGCGACGTGCTCATCCGCATGAACACGCCCCTGCGCTACGGCGGCGAAACGCTCTATCAGGCCAGTTTCGAGGCGGGCGACCGCGTTTCGGTTTTGGAAGTGGTGCGCAATCCGGCCGCCATCACGCCCTACGTGGCGTGCAGCCTGGTGGCGGCGGGATTGATCGTGCAATTCCTCATGCACCTGGCCGGCTTCGCCAGGAAGCGCGCGCAAGATCTCCAGCCGTTCCCGCGCCGCGGCGCCCCGCCCGCCCAGGCCCTGCAACCGGCCCTGGCCGGCAAAAGGAGTGGCCCATGAAGAAATGGCTGCCCTGGATTTTGACCGGCATTTTTGCCGCCTGGTTCTTGTCCGGCGTGCCGGCGCCCAAGCCCGCCAACGGCTTCGACGTGTCCGCCTGGGGCAGCTTGCCCGTCCTGCTCAACGGCCGGGTTCAGCCGCTGGATTCGGTCGCGCGCAATTCCCTCCTCAGCATCAGCG
>JBEKUQ010000295.1:0-4602 GCA_049514835.1 Verrucomicrobiota bacterium
GGCGAGCGGCGGCTATTTCGGATTCCTGACCAACCAGTTCGGGTTCGATCTCAGCGGCGCGTTCGGCCAGACCATCGTCGTGGATGGCTCGTCCGATCTGGTGCGTTGGATGCCGCTCTTCACCAATACCGTCAGCGGCAACCCGTTTTACTTCTGCGATCTGTGTTGGACCAATTTTCCAGCGCGCTTTTACCGGGCCAGGCTGCAATGAATTGGGAATAGGGAAGCCTGAATGTCACGCCGACGCTCCCCTCACATCGCGTCCAACTGCCGCCGTTCCTTCTTCGTCGGCCGGCCCGATCCTTTCGGGCGCGCGAAGGGGTGGAAATAGGGTTCCCGCGGCTTCTCCCATTCCGAGGCGGGAGTTTGGTCCTCCGCGAATTCCTTGGCGGCGGCCGCGCCCACGCGGCGCTCCAGCACTTGCAGCACCTTGAAGGTGCGGGTCATTTGATCCTTCTTCACCACGACCACGTCGGCGATTCGCACCTGCCGCGACGGCTTGACCGGCTGGCCGGAGATTTGGACATGGCCATGCCGGCACGAATCCGAGGCCAGGCTGCGGGTCTTAAAAACCCGCACCGCCCACAGCCACTTGTCAATCCGCACCGAATCGCCTGGCAACATACTCGCGGTCATGGCTGCCTTACCAGTTCCAGGCGCTGGTGAAGACGGCGTTCGACCTCAGCCTCATCCGCCTGGGGAAATTGATGCCGGATGCCTTCGCGCGCGACATTGCACGCCAGTTCATGCAGGTCCAGCGCCAGTTTCAACCGTTGCTCCGGCGTCATCCGGCGGTAGATCTCAATCTGCATGTCCAGGGCCGCTTTCGGCGTCATGCCCCAAGCTTAACTCTGACAAATCGAAATTGAAAGGCGAAAAGGCCCGTGGTCGTGCGCCCCCTTTTCCAGATGTTAAATGTTAAGTTGTGAACCCGATGGTCGCTGATGTGAACCCGATGGTCGCTGACGGCGGGCAGGGGACTGCCCGCCCTACCTTACGGGCAGGGTGATGCTGAAGGTGGTGCCTTTGCCCGGACGGGAGTGGATTTTCATCTTGCCCCGGTGGGTCTCGATCACCCGTCCGACAATGGCCAGGCCCAATCCGGTCCCGCGGGGTTTGGTGGTGCTGAGCAGGGAGGTGAAGGCGCGGCGGCGTTGTTCTTCCGGCATGCCCTGGCCGGTGTCCTTGAACTCAATGAGGAGGTGGGTCGGTTTGGGGCTGGCGCGGGGCAGGCGGAAGGAGCGGGTGGAAATGGTGAGCGTGCCGCCTTTGGGCATGGCCTCGACCGCGTTGAGAACGAGGTTCAGGAAGGCCTGGGCCAGTTGGGTGGGGTCGGCCAGGATGGGCGGCAGGCCCGGCTCCAGGCGGCACACATATTGGATGCCCTGGTTGCGCATTTTGTGGCGCGTGAGCAGCCCCAGATCGTCCACCAATTGATTGACGTTGACCGCGCCCAGGTTCGGTTCGGTGCCGCGGGCGAAATCCAGGATTTGTTCCACGATCTTGTTGAGGTGCTCCATTTTCTCCCGCAGGATGGCGTCGTCCTTGACCCGCGGATCGCCGGGCGGGAAATCCAGGCGCAGGGAATGGTAGAGCATTTTCATCACGGTGAGCGGATTGCGGATTTCGTGGGCGACTTCGGCCGCGAGCAGGCCCAAGGCCGAGAATTTTTCATTTTGACGCAACTGCTCCTCCACGTCCACGATGCGCTCGTGGAGGCGGGCTTTTTCCATGGCGATGGCCGACAATTCGGCCAGGGCGCGCAAGATGTGGATTTCCTCGTTGGAAAAACTGCGGGGGGCGCCGGTGTAAACGTTGAGGGTGCCGATGGCCTGGCCGGCAAAAACCAGGGGCGCGCTCAAGAGCGAAACCAGCCCTTCGCGCCGCGCCATGTCCACGTTTTGATAAAGGGCGGAGATCTGCACGTTCTCCAGTTGCATCGGCTTCTTGCGCCGGAAAACGATGCCCAGAAAACTGTCGTCCAGCCTCAGCCTGGGTTTTTTGAGGTAGTCCTGGCCGGCGCCGAAACTGGCGCGCAAATCCAGGAATTCCCCGCTGGGATCGAGCATGAGGATGGAAGCCATTTTCGCTTCCATCAACTTGCAGGCCTCGCGGGTGATGATGGGAAGGGCCTCGTTGAGGTTGAGGGTGGAATTAATCGTCTGGCTGACGCTGGCCAGGGTTTCCAGCAGGCGCGCCTTGAGACGGGATTGCTCGAAGAGCCAGGTGTTGTGGATGACCTTGGCCGCCTGCACCGACAACTCCTCCAAGAGTTCCTGGTCCGCTTCGGTGAAGGCCTCCTCGCGGTCGGCGTCCACGTTGAGCACGCCGCGCACCTCGCCCAATACCTCCAGCGGCACGGCCAGTTCCGAGCGCACCTCGGGCCGCAAGAGGATGTAGCGCGGGTCCTTGCGAACATCGCCCAGGCGCACCGGTTGGCCGTGGCGCACGACCCAGCCGGTGATGCCCTGGCCGACCCGCAACTTGACCTCAGCGGCCTCGGGCGGCAGGCCGGTGGAGGCCTCGATTTCCAGCAGGTTGTTGTTGGGATTGAGCAGCACGACCGAACCGCTCGTGGCCCGCGTCAGCCGCACGACCTCCTGCAAAATCAGCCGGAGGGCCTGCTGGGAATCCAGCGTGGAATGGATGACATTGCCGACTTGGTAAAGCACTTGCAGCCGTTCATGGGCCGCTTTTAGTTTTTCCAGGTCGTCCGTCATGATGACATGATCGCTGCAAATGGACTATTTCATCTGGCCCGCCAAATGAGGGCCAGCCCGGCCAGTCCAAATACCAGGTTCGGCAGCCAGGCTGCCAGAACGGGCGGCAAGTTTCCGCTCACGCCCAGGCCCATGGCGATGCGCTGCGTGATAAAAAAACCGAAGCATATAAAAAGGCCGCTCGCCACTCCGGCAAAGACATTATGGCGCCCGCTCCGCGCCCCAAAGGGCAGCGCGATCAACACCACGGTCAGACAAGTGAACGGCTCCGCCAGGCGGCATTGCAACTGCGTCATCAGCGTGGCCCATCTGGTCGCCTCCAAGTGCGGATGCAAACGGAAATAAGTCAGGATTTCGCGGATGGAAAGCTGGGGCTTCCTGGCCGCCTCCGTCGGGCTCAAGGCCTTGACTTTGAGTTCGCTTTCGATCCAGGCCGGCGTTTCCGAAAGCCGCAGCTTCAACATGGGCTGGAGCTTCGGGCCGGAGGGCGGCGGGGCGTTGGTGCGGGTCACCCAGTCCTCGACGTTGAAAAAAACCCATTGCCCGTTGGAGTAAATGCCGCGGTCGGCGTTAATGATGCGCACCGAGCCATCCGGCCGGCCCCAGATGAGATGCGGACCGGTCATGACCGTGGTGTCGCGGTTGTATCGGTCTATCTTCCAATCGCGGTCCTCCGCCTCGTTGTGAAAATCCAGTTTCACGATCAAGGCGCGATCCGGCGGATTGGGATCGCGGCGGCGCAGAATATCCCTGGCCCGGTCGGCGGCCGGCGGGACGAGCAGCTCGTTCATGGCCAGGACGGCCAGCCCCAGCAAAATCCCCACGGCAAAATAGGGCGCGGCCAGCCGCCCCAAGCTGACTCCCGCCGCGCGCATGGCGGTCAGTTCCTGATGGCGGCTGTGATTGGTCAGGGAGTAAAGCGAGGCCAGCAGGAGCGAAACCGGAATGACGACCGTGACCAGCAGTTCCGGCAGGGTCACCACATAATACTCGGCGATGTCGCCAAAACTCAGATGCTTGTCCAGAAAACCTTTGATGCCAAAAATCAGATCAAAGGAGACGTAAAAAATGAGGAAGCCGCCCAGACAATAGGCCAGCGGCACGAGCAGTTCCCGCAACAAGTAGCGGTCCAACAGACGCATTACACCGATATTCAGTCCAGGGGCAACGATTGACCAGATTATTTCGCGGCGGGCCGCCAGGCCAGGCGTGGCCGCCGCGTCCGCCTTGCCCTGGGCATGACCATCACTGAAATGCGCATTGAGAAGGATGATTAACGCTAATTTTGATTTGACCGGGCGGGGGCGGAGTGATTTAAGATTGGCGGGGTAATGAAATCCTTTCACCTTTCGCGGTGGTTCTCCGCCGCGTTGGCCTGCTGGCTGTTGTCGGCATTTTCCAACGCGGCTTGGGCGCAAGACGCGCCCACACTCAATGAGCGCGTGGCCCGTTTGGAGGCGGCCGGCCGCCAGGCCGGGGGCATCAACTCGGGCGACAACGCCTGGGTGCTGGCCAGCGCCGCCCTGGTGCTGATGATGACCGCGCCGGGCTTGATACTCTTCTATGGGGGATTGGTGCGGCGCAAAAACGTGCTGGGCACGATGATGCACAGCCTGGTCTTGATGGCGGTGGTCTCGGTGCTGTGGATGGTGTACGGCTACAGCATGGCCTTCGGGGAGGGAAACGCATTTTTCGGAAATCCGTTGCAGTATTTCATGCTCGTCGGCGTGGGCGCGGCGCCCAATCCCGCCTATGCGGCGACGGTGCCGCAGCAGAGCTTCATGCTGTTTCAGATGATGTTCGCCATCATCACGCCGGCCCTGATCAGCGGCGCGATCGCGGAGCGGATGAAGTTCAAAGGCTACCTCCTGTTCACGGTGCT
>JBEKUQ010000296.1:0-4587 GCA_049514835.1 Verrucomicrobiota bacterium
CTTTTCCGATTTCTTAATCTTAATCCTAATCTTACTCTTAATCTTCAAGCACAAGAGGGGGATTAAGATTAAGATTAGGATTAAGATTAAGAGGGGAACCCAAAAAAGTGAAATGCACCCGCGTCCGGCTCGCCTGATTTTTCGGGCGTGACCCGGCCCGGGATTGGTGTATCTTCCTGCCCTATGACCACGGCCGAGGCCATCCAACTTCTGCAGGATTTCCGCGCGGGCAAGATCAGCGCGGGGCGCGCGCTGCGGGCTTTTCAGGCCGCGCCCCTGGCCGATCTGGGCTTTGCCCGGGTGGACACGCACCGCTCCCTGCGCAAGGGATTTCCCGAAGTCATTTACGGGGCCGGAAAAACGGCGCGGCAGGTGGTGCAAATCGCCGGCGAACTGGCCGCGCGCGAGCGCCGGATCTTGATCACCCGCGTTTCCCCCGAGCAGGCCGGCGCCGTGCGCAAAAAATTCAAGCGGGCCGTCTTCCACCAGGCGGCGCGGTGCGTCACGCTGGAAAAGCGTCCGCTCCCCAAGCGGCCCGGCGTGATCGCGGTGCTCTGCGCCGGCACGAGCGATTTGCCGGTGGCGGAGGAAGCGGCGGTCACGGCGGACATCATGGGCCACCGCGTGGAAAGAGTTTATGACGTGGGGGTGGCGGGGTTGCACCGGCTGCTGGGCCGGCTGGAGGCCATCCAGCGCGCGCACGTGCTGGTGGTGGTGGCGGGGATGGAAGGGGCGCTGCCCAGTGTGGTGGCGGGCCTGGCCGGCCGGCCCGTCATCGCGGTGCCGACCAGCGTCGGCTATGGGGCGAGCTTTGGCGGGCTGGCCGCCCTCTTGGCCATGCTCAACAGTTGCGGCAGCGGCGTCACCGTGGTGAACATTGACAACGGCTTTGGCGCGGGCTACGCCGCCAGCCAGATCAACGAGCTGGCGGCGACCGCCGGGAGGCTCAACGATTGAAAACGCTTTACCTGGATATTTTCAGCGGCATCAGCGGCGACATGTTCATGGGCGCCATGATTGATTTGGGGGCGGACCTTCGCCAGATTGAGCAGGAGCTGGCCAAACTCTCCCTGGGCGGCTTCCACCTGCACGCCCACCGGGCCAAACGCGGCCAGATCGAGGGGGTGCAATTCGAGGTCCATCTTGGGTCCGAACCTGCCCCTGAAGCCGGACATCCGCACGCCCACGAGCACCCGCCCCAACCCGGCCGCCAATACGCCGAAATCAAGGAGTTGATTTCCGCCGCCGCCCTTTCCCCGTGGGTCAAGCAAAAAGCCCTCGCCGTCTTCCAGCGCGTCGCCGACGCTGAAGGCAAAATCCACGGGCTGCCTCCCGCCGAAGTCCATTTCCACGAGGTGGGCGCGGTGGATTCGATTATTGACATTGTGGGCGGCTGCGCGGCCCTGGACCTCCTGGGCCGGCCGCGCGTCCTGGCCGCCGAGGCGGTGGAGGGCACGGGCTGGATCGATTGCGCGCACGGGCGTTTTCCGATTCCGGCCCCGGCCACGCTGGAAATCCTGGCGGCCCGCCGCATCCCTCTCACCCAGTGCGCGGAACCGCAGGAGTTGATCACCCCCACCGGCGCGGCGCTGCTGGCGGAATTCGCCGCCGAATTCGGCCCGATGCGCGGGCTGGCCGCGGAGAAGATCGGCGTGGGCGCCGGCTCGCGCGAAAACAAGACCCGCCCAAACGTCTTGCGCGCCATCCTGGGCGAAAGCGCCGGCGCCGGGGCGCAGGATTGGGAAAGCGACACCATCGCCGTGTTGGAAACCAACCTGGACGACTCCAGCCCGGAGATCCTGGGCGCCTTCATGGAGGCGGCCCTGGCCGGCGGCGCCGTGGATGTTTTCCACGCCCCCGTTCAAATGAAAAAGAACCGCCCCGGCGTTTGCTTGACCCTCCTCTGCGCGGCCGGCGAGGCGGACAAATTCAGCGAGATGATCCTGCGCCATACCAGCGCCTTTGGCGTGCGCCGCCGCCTGGCCGAACGCCGCAAGTTGCGCCGCGAATTTCGCATCGTGCGGACCCCGCACGGCGATGTGACGGTCAAACTTGGCTTTCTGGATGGGGCCGTGGCCCAGGTCGCCCCGGAATTTGAATCGTGCAAAAAGCTGGCCGCAGAGAAAAATCTGCCCCTGGCCGAGATTTACCGCGCCGTCCTGGCCGCCTGGAAGCCGTGACGGTGGGCCGTTCGGCATTGACGTTGCCGGCTGAAGCGGGTGAGAATGCGGACAAGCTGATCCACTGTTCATGCGTGTGCCAACCAATCCGCCGCCGGCCCAAAAGCCCGCCTGTCTGGCGGTGATCGTTCCGGCCTACAACGAAGCCGGCACCATTGGCGCCATCCTGCAAACCGTTCTGGCGCAACCGTTGGTGCAGGAGGTGATTGTGGTGGATGATGGTTCCGACGACGGGACTTGGGGAGTGCTCCAACCCCTGGCCCAGGCCGACGGGCGCATCCGCCTCTTTCAACATGCCGCCAACCGGGGCAAAGGCGCGGCCTTGCGCACCGGTTTGGCCCAGGCCACCGCCCCCATCGTCATCGTGCAGGATGCGGACCTGGAGTACGACCCGGCGGATTACGCCACCCTGGCCCGGCCGATTCTGGCGGGCAAGGCGGACGTGGTGTTCGGCTCGCGTTTCGCCGGCTCGGGCGCGCACCGGGTGCTCTATTTCTGGCATTACGTGGGCAACAGAATCCTGACCCTGCTCTCCAACATGGCGACCAACCTGAACCTGACCGACATGGAATCGGGCTACAAGATGTTCCGGCGCGAGGTGACGCAGAAGATTCTGATTGAGGAAAACCGGTTTGGTTTCGAGCCGGAGATCGTGGCCAAGGTGAGCCGCATGGACCTGCGGATTTACGAGGTCTCCATTTCCTATTACGGGCGCACTTATGCCGAAGGAAAGAAGATCGGATGGCGGGACGGTTTCAGCGCGCTCCGCTGCATTTTCAAATATAATCTCCTGCGCTAGATTTTAGCCTCGGACACTGGACAAATCCCTGCCAAGGGCAGGCGCGTCGCGCCGCGACGCCCGGACGGCGCAGCCCGACGCCCCTGCCTGCGGAAATGAAGAATCTTATCCCGCCCTTCACCCCTTTTTTTGACAACTTTTGGCTTGCCTTGGCCTCCGCGATTTGTTCATAGTTCAAAAGAAGCGGACTTACTATGAGAAAAACCAATCCTCTCTTGTTCTCTATACTCGCCGTTGCTTTGACGGCAACGGCCTTCCACTCCCTGGCGGCAACTGTCACTTATACCAACGCCGCCGATACCAATTGGTATAATCCCGCCAACTGGAGTCCCAACCAGGTGCCCGGACGGGCCGACACCGCTGTCATCCCGGGCGGAACGGTGGCGATCACCAGCGAGACGGCCGTCGGCAATCTCGATTTGAGCGGCGGAACGCTGAGCGCCCCTTATGGCCTGACCCTTGTTTCCGGCGGGAATTGGACGGGAGGGGTCTTGCATGGCCAGGTGACGGTGGCGGGGGGGGCGAATTTCTATCTGAATAATCCGGGCGGGACGCTCGATCTTCCGGGAACGACGCTTTCCATTATGGGAACCGTGACGTGGGAGGGGGGAACCCTCCGCGGCGATGGCGCCACGGTGATTAACAACCACGGCACCTGGCTCATCAACGGCGTCAACGGCCAGTTCAACAACAGCGGCTACGGCGGCACGCCCGCCTTCGTCAACAATAGTTCTTTTGTGGTGCAGAACGCCGCCGCCAACACCGTGGCTTTTGCGGGGGTGGCCTTCACCAACAACTACAACCTCGACGCCGCGGTGGACGTGCTGGGAGGCGCGCTCCTCTTGGAAGGCGGAGGGTTTTTGAACGGCGGGTTCCGCGCGGAGGCCGGGGCGCTGATCCGCTTCTTTCAGACCGGGGGAACGACGGTGGGATTCACGACCGGCCCAAACTTCCGTTGCACGGGACCGGGGGCGACCCAGTTGACCGGCGGAGCGCTGCTTTTGGGCAACGATCAGGCCGGTCTGGAACTGATGGGAGGCACGGTGGCGCTGGGGCCGGATTTTCAGTCCAGCGGCGCCATCACCAACCTCACGCTCAACGGCAGCGATCTGGAAGGAACCAACACGCTGGCGGGAACGATGAACTGGCTGGCCGGCCGCCTCGGCGGAGCCTTCACCATTTCTCCCGGCGGCGCGCTGAATCTGAGCGGCTCGGCCCTGCTTTACCAGTATGCCGCTCTGACCAATTCCGGCCTCATCACCTGGAACGGATCGGGCGATTGGATCGTCTTCAACGACAGCGGGGCCGGCCACGGGGTGATCAACAATCTGGCCAACGGCGTGATTGACGCGCAATGCAACAATGCCATCCGCGTCGGTCCCGGGAACACGCCTTGGTTCAACAATGCCGGGTTGTTGCGCAAGACGATGAGCACGGGCGCGACCCTGATCAACCTCGTTTTCACCAACACCGGAACCGTGTCCGTGCAGAGCGGCGAACTGGATTTTAACGGCGTCAACGGCAGCTACGGAGGGGTCTTCCAGGCGGCCAATGGAACCGTGCTGAAGTTTAACAGCGGCGGCGTTCTGGGCGGGTCGTTCACGGCGG
>JBEKUQ010000297.1:0-4585 GCA_049514835.1 Verrucomicrobiota bacterium
GGACGCCGCGCTGCGGCGTCCGGTCGGCGCAGCGCGCCGACCCTGCCAATTCACTTGCCCCCAGATCAATAGCGGCTCTGCCGGGAGCGCGGTCGTCTCGACCGCATCCGTCGGCGTCCCGCCGACGGAATATCCCGCCCGAAACCAAACCATCTTTCCGCATCCCCAGCGGTTTGGCGGGAATTCTAATGGTCAGCGGGCGTTTAACGCGCCGAGGGTGCGCTCGCAAATCTCGTCCGGCGAGCCGGTCGCCGCCACCGTCACGAGCAGGCCGCGCCGCTCGTAAAACTCGATGAGCGGCTTGGTGCTGCGCTGGTAGGCGGTCATGCGCACGCGCACCGATTCCGCCCGGTCATCCTCCCGCTGATACAATTTGCCCCCGCATTGGTCGCACAGGCCCGGGGTCTTGGGCGGGCGCGACGTCTCGTGATAGACCGCCTTGCAATTCGGGCAGGTGCGCCGGCCGCTCAACCGGGCGACGATGACGTCGGTGGGCAAATCGTAATTGACAACGGCGGTGAGGGCGCGCCGCTCCCATTTCAACAGGTTCTCCAGCGCCTCGGCCTGGACGACGGTCCTGGGAAAGCCGTCCAGGAGAAAACCGCCGCGGCACCGCAGGCAGCGGGAGCGTTCCCGCACCATGGCGAGCACCGTCTCGTCCTGGACCAGTTCGCCCCGGGACATGGAGGCGATGGCGGTTTGCATGGCCGGGCTGAGCGCCTCCCGGGGGAGCGACTTGGCGGCGCGGAAGACGTCGCCGGTGGAAAGGTGGCAGGCGCCGAGGCGCTGGCCGAGGAGTTCGGCCTGGGTGCCCTTGCCGACGCCGGGCGCGCCCAGGAGGATGAGGCGGTAGATGTGGGGGGGCGGCGGAGGCAAGGTGGCGCAGAGGGAGTCGCCCCCCAGGAGCCAGGCCTCACGGTTGTTTTGGTCAATCATAATAATAGGGTGGGTTGGATGTTGTGGAGAAAGGTCAAGATTTGCCGATGAGCATTCCGACCAGGAAGACGAGGAGCCCGCCAAGGATGACCTGGAGGGTGGCGGTGGGCCAGGGCGAGTCCATGTACTTGTGGCGGATGTAGGCGATGACGCCCAGTTCGATGCAGACGACGGCAACGGCCACGATGGTCGCGACCTGAATATTCTGGATGAGAAACGGGAGGGTGTGGCCGAGACCGCCCGCCGTGGTCATCATGCCGCAGACCCAGCCGCGAGCCCAAGGATGACCGCGGCCGGTGAGGGTGCCGTCGTCGGACAAGGCTTCGGCGAAGCCCATGCTGATGCCGGCGCCGAGGCTGGCGGCGAGGCCGACGAGAAAAGTTTGGGAGCAACTGCCGGTGGCGAAGCGGGCGGCGAAGAGAGGAGCGAGGGTGGAGACCGAGCCGTCCATGAGGCCGGCGAGGCCGGGTTGGATGACCTGCAAGGCGAAACGGCGTCTTTCGTGGGCGGCTTCGGCGGCGCTCAACGTGGCGCGGCCGAGGGCCTCGGCGGCGAGGGCGTGATGGCGCTCCTCGGCGGCCAGATCGCTGAGGAGCTGGCGGATGCCGGTATCGGTGGCGCGACGGGCGGAGGCTTCGTAAAAGCGCTCGGTTTCCAGTTCCATCAATTCGGCCTGTTTGCGGGCGGCGCGCAAACTGAGGGGCCGATCCAACCAGACGGGGCGGCGCTTGATGAAGCCGCGGACGTCCTCGCGGCGGACCAGGGGGAGGTGGTCGCCGAAACGGGTTTGAAAAAGCTCAAGGAGGCGGTGGCCATGGCCTTCCTCGTCGCGGCGCATTTCTTCGAACTTGGCGGCCTGCTCGGGATAGGTTTCGCGCAAGCCTTCGGCGAAGTTGTCATAGATTCTGGCATCCTCTTCCTCCAGCGCGATGGCCAGGGAAAGAACTTCGCGTTCGCTCAGGCTGTCAAAGCTGCGCACGTTACTTTTCTCCATCTTCGCCGCGACGGGCGGGGGCGCCGGGCGCGACGGCCACGGGGGCCGCCACGACCTTTTCCGCGCCGGCCAGTGCCGGGTCGAGCGGATGTTCCTCTTCGAGCCATTGGCGCGAGACGCGCCCGTCCAGGACGGCCCGGTTCAGAGGATAGACGTCCGGATCAAAGATGACGTGGTAAAAGTGCCATACCAGAATGGCGAGGCAAGCCAGAATTGCCTCGTAATAATGAATGGTGGTGGCGACATCCACGACCCATCCCGGGAGGACGCGGGTGACGGGGATTTGGAACCAAAGGACCAGGCCGGTGACGCCCATGATGACGGTGCCCCAAACCACGGCCCAGTATTCCATTTTCTCGGCGTAGCCGAAGCGGGCGAATCTAGGTTTGAGGCCGCCCAGGCCGGCGAGCCGGCGGGTATTGGCGGCGGCGTCGCGGGCATCCTGGAGGCGGGGCATCATATCCTTGAGAAGCCGGCGGCCTTCGCGGCAGACGAGAACGTAGCCGACATGATAGGCGCCGGCCAGGAGGAGCACGACGCCGGCGATGCGATGGGCCCAGCGGCGGAACGGTTCGTAGGAGCCCAGGGAATGGGCGACGAAGGAATCGGGAAACTTCAAGGCAAAACCGGTCCAGGCGAGGATGATGAAACTGGCGGCGAGGACGAAATGCTGGCGGCGTTGGGAGGCATCCATGCGCGTAAGGGTGCGCTCGGTGCGGCGGTTGAGGAGGGCGGCCTTGCGGCCGAAGATGAGGGCGTTGTGGACGGCCATGGCCCCGACCACGACAATAATCAAGGCGATGTAGAGTTTGCGGACCCACCAATTGATCTTTTCGCTCAATTGGGCGTTGCCGGCCTCCTTTTCAATGTCCACATGGACCTTGCTTTGAGCGAAACTGGCGCTGGCACCGTTGTGGCATTTGCCGCAGGTGGCGACGAGGTTGTCCTTGTGGATGCTGGAACGCGGATCTGAGGAAGGGAGAACGAGATGGTAGCCGTGGCAGCTTCCGCAATTGGCGGCGCTGGTGGAGCCATTTTGGGCGGCGAGGCCGTGGTAACTGGCGAAGAAGGTTTTGACGCGGTCGGCGGGGAGATTGTATTTGGTGTTCAACTGGGCGGAGGCGTGGCATTTGCTGCAAATCTCGCCGGAGATTTTGAGGGGCGAACTGCCTTTGAGGGCCTCGATTTTGTGCTCGGAGTGGCAATCGGTGCAGGTGGGGGCGTCACGCCGCGCCGCCGCGACCGCCTTGCCGTGGACGCTCTGCAAGACGTCCTTTGATTCTTGTTCATGGCATCGGCCGCAAGTTTTGGCGAGGTTGGCAAAATTGAGAGGGGAACCGGGCGAAGCGGGCGGAAGGACGCGGTGGGAGCCGTGGCAATCGGCGCAAACGGGGGGCTGGTGGAGGCCGGTGCTGGCGCCGCCGCGACGGGCCACGCCATGGACGCTGGCGGTGTAGCTGAGGGCGGGCGCCAGATGGCAGCGGGCGCAATCCACCGGGCGCACGGGAACATTGTCGTCGGGATGTTTGTCGGTGATGTCGTTATGGCAACTGGCGCAGGAATTGGTGCGATGGACGGAGGCGGCGAGGACGGCGGGGTCCACGAAGAGGGAGAGGACGCGTCCGGCGTTGGTGACGGTGAGCGTTTTATCACCGTGGCACTCCAGGCAATCGCTGTTCTTGATTTCGGCGGCGGGCCAGGCGGTGGTGGCGAGAAGGCCGGCGGCCAAGGTTAAAGCTAATCGGATACCCATGATGGAAGGTAGGCTCCGGGCGGGGGCATCGGCTTATCATGGATTGGCCTTTGCTTTGCAATTTTTGCCGCGTGCCGGGTCAGTTTCAGGAGGGATGCTAGATTCGCAACCTCGAAATCTCGTGAGTTTATCTCTCAGATACTCAGGGGCTCGCGGCGCTCGCCCCTCCCGGAATCCAGCGGGAGGGAGAGGCAGAGCAGGATTAGGATTAAGATCAGGATTAAGAGGGGGACCCAAGAAAGGGACCCTCAGTGGGCGAGGCGGGTGGCCATGGCGTAGATGATCAAAACGAGCAGGACGACGCCGGCGCCAAAGAAGAGGAAGCCAAAGGAGCGGGCAATGGATTTCCAGCGTTCCCATTCGTCCTTGACGCGCAAATCGTCGAGGCGGCCGGCGGCGAGAAGGCGGTCGTACCAGCGGCGGCGTTCGTGGAGGAGTTCGGTCTTGGAGACGCGGCCGGAGAAGATGACGGTGTCCATGGGAAATTTTTCCAGGCGGAAATGGGTGTTGAAGAAGTGGATGGTAAAAATGAAGCCGGCGGCGAGGAGGGCTTCGTCGGAATGGACGATGAGGGCGATGTTGATGATCCAGCCCGGGAGGAAGCGGGAAAAGAATTGGGGGAACCACATGACCAGGCCGGAGGCGCCGATGGCAAAGACGCCCCAAAAGACGGCGAAGTAGTCGAACTTTTCCCAGTAAGTCCAGCGGTCGAACTGCGGCTTTGGCCCGCGGCCGAAGAACCATTTTTGGTGGGCGATGAAATCCTTCACATCCTGCCAGGTGGGGATCATGGAGTCGGGGCCAAAGAGAACCCATTTCAGGCGGGTCCACTTGGAATGCAGATCGCCGCCGTGAAAGCGGCCGCGGTTCTGCCAGGATCGAACGAGGAGCTTGGAGAGGTG
>JBEKUQ010000298.1:0-4582 GCA_049514835.1 Verrucomicrobiota bacterium
TGGGTCGTGCCGACGACATGCTCATCGTGCGGGGCGTGAACCTCTATCCCTCCGCCGTGGAAGATGTATTGGGTGGCTTCCCCGAAATTGTCGAATACCAGATCAGGGTGGATCATGCCGCCAGCCTGCCCGAATTGATCCTGCGCATTGAGTTAAGCGCCGGGTGCCCCGACCCAAAAGCCGTTATCCAGCGCATCCAGACCAGTCTGCACGCCTCCTTCAATCTGCGCATCCCCATCCTGCTCGCCCCCGCCGGAACGCTGCCGCGCTTCGAAATGAAAGCCCGCCGCTGGTTCGGTGGCATTCGATAATTTAAAGAAGATGGCTCAAGCGAAATTGATGTTCCCGCTCAAACCCGAATCCCCGGCGGAATCCAACAGCCGGACCAACGCCGCCCGCTCCAACGCCCTGGACTTGCGGCGAATGAGTATGATGATGCCGTGGTGCGCGACGCGCCCGGCGGCGGCCAGAAAATCGTCTCGATTGCAGGTGATCAGCACACAGCCCCGCTCGCCGGCCAGCCGCAGCACCTCGTCATCGGAAGTGGTGGTGGGCAGCACTTCACGCAGCTTGACGACGACGTGACCCAGCGCCACCAGCGAGAAGGCGGCGTCGTCCGGCACGTCGTGGTCGAGCAGGAACTTCACGGTGTCGGCGCGGACATCTGGCGGGCCACCAGCACGTCAATTTCGCCGCGGTGGTCCTCGTAATACGCGAGGCACTCATACACTTGGGCGCGGGTGATGTTCGGGAAGCAGCGAGTGACAACGCTGTCCACGGTTTCGCCATTTTGGAGGAGGCCGATGACGTCGTGGACGCCGACGCGCGTCCCCTCGATAATGGCGTGGCCGCCGCGTACGCCCGGCTGGCGAGTGATGTAGCGGTAGCCGACACTGGCAATGTTACCATTCCTTGATCCAAGCATTTAATCTCAAAAACTGTTCAACACGTCAATCAATTGGCGCAACCGCCCGTATTGCCGGCGGTCAAATCCAAAAGCGATCCGACCCATCTCCACGCAATCGTCGTCCTCGCGCTCCTGCGGGGTCGCCGCAATCGCCTGAAATTTCTCGCCGCTGATGATGTCGGCAAAATCCTCGTTCAACCCCTCCAGGGCCGAAGGCGGCGGCACATGCTGCAGCCGGATCACCAGCAGGTCCTTGACAAACCGGCTGGAATGATAGTTGCGATAGAACCGCGTGATGATGCGCACGGCGTGGCCGGGCGAACTGGCAATCTGATAAAGATGCAGGTCTTCCGGCGAAATCAGTTCCGCCCGCACAAGTTGTTCCCGCACATTTTTGTCCCAGGTTTTCCAATAATTTCCGCCGGGCCGGTCCAGCAGCACCAGCGGCACCAACCGCCCCTTGCCCGTTTGCATGAGGGTGAGCGCCTCGTAGCCCTCGTCCAGCGTGCCGAATCCGCCGGGAAACAGCGCCAGGGCGTCGGCATGACGAACGAAGGTCAGCTTGCGGGTGAAGAAATACTTGAAGTGGATGAGCTTCTCGTCCTTGTCAATAATCGGATTGGCCGCCTGTTCCCAAGGCAGCCGGATGTTGGCCCCGAAGCTCCGTTCCGGCCCGGCCCCTTCGTGGCCGGCCTGCATGATGCCCGGCCCCGCCCCCGTGATGACCATGAAGCCGGCCGCCGCCATCTGGCGCGCGAATTCCACGGCCTCGCGGTATTCCGGCTGGTCCGGCTCCGTCCGGGCCGAGCCAAAGATCGCGACCTTGCGGGTTTGCCGGTAGGGGGCGAAAAGACGGAAGGCGTAGCGCAGTTCCCGCACGGCGGTGCGGATGACCCGGGCGTCGCCGCGGTCCTTCACATCTGTCAACAACTTGAGCGCGTTGGCGATGATGTCCTCCACCAGGTCGGGATTGGCCCCGCCGCCTTGGAGCGCGATCAATTCCTGGATGCGCTTTTTCAACGCCGGATCCAGCCGGCTTTTTTCGCTTCTTTCCACGAACCCAGACTAACCCGCGCCGCTCCAAAATCAACTGCGCGCGAGCGTGGCGGGCTATTTAGAATCTGCACTCAGGTCAACCTTACGGGACGAATCCTTGAAAAACTGTGGCGGCGGTCTATGACCGTCGCACAAATCGGCAAGGGGTTCTCCAAGATTTCAGGTTCGTGGCTCCGGGATGCCGAGGTCGCGACAAATCTTCCGAGCCAGGAATTAATTGATCTCCGAGTGTCGCGGCACGGCGGAGCGCCGATTTGAAGCCGGATTACCCCACCAGGAGTGATCACTGTCCTCGCGGATGAAAACGCATCCGTGGGCGGCAAGGTGGCGGATAAGTTCCCGCCGTTTCACAGAACGATGGCTTCTTCCTGGCAGCCTTCTTGGGCGGCGGCAAGAGCGTCTTCGCGATTAAACTCCAGCGCCTCCTTTAATGCGGAGCGCAAGTTTTTCAGAAGTTCGGCGCGGGTTTTGCCCTGGGAGTTGACGCCGGGAATTTCCTGCACCCAGCCAATCCACCATTCCTCGTCCTGCTTGATAACTGCCGTAAAATGGCGCTTCATGTTTCAATAGCAATTTTGCCGCTTCCACAATGCGTCAAAAAGCAACGCAAATCAACCTGGCAACGAAAACAATCCGCAATCCGCAATCCGCAATTCCCTCTACCTGCGCAGCAACACCCGCAGAAAAATCGCGGCCGCCGCAATCCCGATTTTCCAGAGACCGTAATTGGCTCCCGGCGAAAAGGTGGACCCAAAGTCGCCGACCGGCACGGCGTGTCCCTCCACCGCCCGGCGTTGCCGCTCCAGATCCGCAATTTCCTGCGCGCGCTCCTCCACCAATCCGCCCGACTGGATGAACTCGACGATGCGCCGCAGTTCGTCGCGGTCAAACCACGTCCCGTGCTGGCTGCACACGTTGACGATGACATGCGAACAATGCGCGAAATTGACCCGGTTCATCAGCTCCCCGCACACCGGGCACGGGATGTAGTGGATGGCGGACGCAGGCTCGACATCTTGCGATTCGGGCTTGACCACCGGCCCCGCCATCCCCAGCACGGCCACCTGTTTTTCCCGGTCCTCGCAGATCGTGTGCAGCACGTCTGCGTCGGCCCAAATCCCCTCGCAGCGCGGACATTCCCGCAAGGGGCTGCCGCCGATGACCGCCGCGTTCATGTTCACCTGGCAACGCGGGCACAATTCCGGCTTGGCGTCCGCGACTTCAATGCGGTCCGCCCTGGCGCCGCAATGCGAACAAAACTTTTCCCCCACGAACATCATGCCAAAGCACTTGGGGCAGGCCACGGTGGCCAGGCGCGCCCCGCAATGTTCGCACAGCGTGGCCTCGGTCGAGACCGCCGCGCCGCACATCGGACAATTCAGTGTTTCCGCGGGCATCGGTTTTTCCTTTCACGATTCACTACTCACCATTCAAAATTCACCGTCCGCCCCTGGCCATTACATTTTTCGGCTAAATTTGTACTTTCCACTTTAGCCCCCCGCAACGAATATAGTCAAAAGAGAAAGAAGAAAGGCACACTATGAGCTTGATCAATTACCTGAAAACGCAGTTCCTGGAAATCATCCAATGGGAGGACGATTCGCGCGACACCCTCACCTGGCGCTATCCCGACATGCAAAAGGAGATCAAGCGCGGCGCGCAACTCATCGTGCGCGAATCCCAGGCCGCCCAGTTCGTCTATGAAGGCCAGTTTGGCGACACCTTCGGCCCCGGCACCCATACCCTGGTCACCGACAACATCCCCATTCTCTCCACGCTGAAGGGCTGGAAATACGGCCTGGAATCGCCGTTCAAGGCCGACGTTTATTTCGTCAACACCCGCCTGTTCACCGGCAACAAATGGGGCACGGCCAACCCCGTCATGATGCGCGACCCGGATTTCGGCATGGTCCGCGTCCGCGCCTACGGCACCTACGATTTCCACGTGGTGGATGTCAAACTATTTCTCAAGGAAGTCGCCGGCACCGACGCCCATTTCCGCCTCGACGAATTCGGCGACACCATGCGCTCCCGCATCGTCAGCGTCTTCACCGAGGCCGTCGCCCTGGCCAAGGTGCCCATCCTCGACGTGGCCGCCCGCTACGACGAACTGGGCCAGGCCCTCCTGCCCGTCATCAACCCCGCCGTGACCTCCAAATACGGCCTGGAAATCTCCAGTTTCATAGTTGAAAACGTCTCCCTTCCGCCCGAAGTTGAGCAATCCATTGACAAGCGCTCCAGCATGGCCGCCGTGGGAAATCTTAATGACTACATCAAATTCCAGATGGCCGAATCCCTCGCCAAAGGCGAAGGCGGCGGATTGGCTGCGGCCGCCTCCCAACTCGGCGCCGGCCTGGCCATGGGCCAGCACATCGCCCAAACCATGGGCGCCGCCGCCGCCGCCCCATCCAGCCAGTCCATCCCGTCCATCAAGTCCGCCGTCCCTCCCCTCATCCCCATCACAGGCACAGGCGCGGCCTCCTCCGCCTCCGGCGCCGCTCCGGAATTGCTCACCCCCGCCGGCGCCGCCCTGGTCCTCAACGTCAGTGAGAACGACGTCCTGTCCGCCCTGGCCGACGGTTCCCTCAAAGGAAAAAAGATCGGCTCCTCCTGGCGCAT
>JBEKUQ010000299.1:0-4578 GCA_049514835.1 Verrucomicrobiota bacterium
TCCCAAAAAATACCTCCTCCTCCCCAACACCAGCGGCGCCCTCAACGCCGCCGAAGCCGTCCGCCTCGCCCGCCTGGCCCAGGCCGCCGGTCTGCCCAATTGGATCAAGCTCGAAATCCATCCCGACCCGCGCTATCTCCTGCCCGATCCGGTGGAAACCCTCGCCGCCGCCGAAATCCTGGTCAAGGAAGGCTTCGTCGTTCTCCCCTACATCAACGCCGATCCCGTCCTCGCCAAACGCCTGCAGGACGTCGGCGTCGCCACCGTCATGCCCCTCGGTTCGCCCATCGGCTCCAACCGCGGCCTCGACACCCGCGAACAAATCCGCATCATCATCGAACAAGCCGTTGTCCCCGTCGTCGTGGATGCCGGCATTGGCGCCCCAAGCCATGCCGCCGAGGCCATGGAATTGGGCGCCGACGCCGTCCTCGTCAACACCGCCATCGCCGTGGCCAACGATCCCTGCCGCATGGCCCGCGCCTTCATGGCCGCCGTCGAGGCCGGGCGCGACGCCTACGAAATCGGCCTCCCCTCCCCGCAGTCCGCCGCCAGCCCGACCAGCCCCCTCACTGCCTTCCTGGCCAATGACGCCTGACCCGCATTTTTCTTCGCCATGACCACGACCAAAAACCTGCCGCTTTCCCGCGTCTGCCAACTGCTGGCCGCCGCCAGCCGCGCCCGCGTGACCGTGCTCGGCGACGTTATGCTGGACCAATTCCTCTGGGGCGCCGTCGCCCGCATCTCCCCCGAAGCGCCCGTTCCCGTCGTGGAATTTGAGCGCGAAAGTTTCATTCCCGGCGGCGCGGGCAACGTCGCCCGCAACCTCGCCCAATTGCGCGTCGCCACCGAATTGCTCGGCGTCTGCGGGCAGGACGATGCCGCCGGCCGGCTCCGCCAATTGCTCTCGCAGGATGGCGTCGGCTGCTCCGGCATTCTGGCCTGCCCCAACCGCTCCACCAGCATCAAAACCCGCATCATCGCCCATCGCCAGCAAGTCGTGCGCGTGGACCGCGAAACCCCCGGCGACGTGGATGACCAAACCACCGCCCGCCTCCTGGCCGCTCTCGCCAAATCCCTCCGGCGCGCCGACGCCTTGATCCTGGGCGACTACGCCAAGGGCGTCATCACCCAGCCCCTCTTGGACCAAACCAAGCGGTTGTGCCGCGCCCGCGGAGTCTGGCTCAGCGTGGACCCCAAACCCGCCCATCATTTGGACCTGTCCGGCCTGTCCCTTCTCACCCCCAACCGCAAGGAAGCCTTTGAACTGGCCGGCCTTCCCGACAACCTCAACGGTCCCCAACCCTCCCACGACTCCGCCTTGCTTCGGGTCGCTGACAAACTGCTGGCTGACCTCCAACCGGCCCTTCTCCTCATCACCCTTGGCGAACAGGGCCTCCTCCTCTGCCAGCGCGGCCAGCGGCCCTTCCATGTCCCGACCGCCGCCCGCGAAGTCTTCGATGTCTCCGGCGCGGGCGATACCGTCATCGCCTCCTTCACCCTCGCCATCGTGGCGGGGGCGTCTCCGATCGAGGCCGCCTTCTTTTCCAATCATGCCGCCGGCGTGGTGGTCGGCAAAATCGGCACCGCCACCGTCACCCCGCGCGAATTGCTCGCCAGTTTTCGCGGCGAACACTCATGACGCTCCAATGAAATCTCTATTCGCCGTTGGCATTTTTCCTGGCACATCTTTCGGAATGTTTCGCTCGCATCCCCAGCCCGGATATTTCATGCCGTCTGGGTGGCACGGGCGACCCGCCCGTCCCGCCGGGCCACTGGCCCGGCGGAACTTTCCGGACAACCCTTCTGCAAGAAAATCGCGTCTCATGGCAGGATTTCCTCTTCCGTTCCGGTCGGCGAGTCGCCGACCGGCACAGGCGGGTCGCCTGTGCTACCCACCGGATTCGGGAGCGGGCATGAAATATCCGGGCTAATCCCATGAGCGCGACCAAAATCACCGCCGCCGACATTCGCGCCATGAAAGGCCGCCGCCCCATCGCCTCCCTCACCGCCTACGACTTTCCCATGGCCAAGCTCCTCGACGACGCCGGCATCCCCTTGATTCTCGTCGGCGATTCCCTTGGCATGGTCGTTCTCGGCTACCCCGACACCACCCACGTCACCCTCGCCGAAATGGAACACCACGTCCGCGCCGCCGCCCGCGCCCGGCCCCGCGCCCTCCTCGCCGCCGACATGCCCTTTCAATCCTACCAGTCCCCGGACCAGGCCCTCGCCACCGCCCGCCGCCTTGTCGCCGCCGGCGCCGAGGCCGTCAAAGCCGAGGGCGGCCTCGATATTCTCCCCCAGGTGCGCGCCATTCTCGCCGACGGAATTCCTTTTCTCGGCCATTTGGGAATGCTCCCGCAACACGTCCTCGAAGAAAACGGCTACCACCTTAAGGGCAAGACCGACGCCGAGCGGACCAGCCTTCTGGCCGGCGCCCAGGCCTTGGCCCAAGCCGGCGCCTTCGCCATCGTTTTGGAACTCGTCACTCCGTCCGTTGCCCTCGAAATCACTCAGAACATTTCCATCCCCACCATCGGCATCGGCGCCGGCCCCCATTGCGACGGCCAGATTCTCGTCCTCACCGATCTGCTCGGCACTTCCCCCGGCGGCATCCCCCGCCATGTGAAGAAAAACGCCCGCTTGGAACAACCAATGCGCGCCGCCGTGGTTGAATGGAAAGAGAGCGTGGCCGGCCGGGCCGCAGACCCATGAAAAAATTCTCGCACATTGACGACCACGGCGCCGCCAAAATGGTGGACGTTTCTGCCAAGCCCGCCCTTTGCCGCCACGCCGTCGCCCGCGGTGAAATCCGCCTCCAGCCCTCCACCCTCGCCGCCCTCGAAAAACAGCGCATCGCCAAGGGAAACGTCCTCGCCACCGCCCGCCTCGCCGGCCTCATGGCCGCCAAAAAAACCGCCGACCTCATCCCCTTGTGCCATCCTTTGTCCCTCTCCCATTGCGCCGTGGATTTCGCCATCCCCCCCAGCCGCGACCGCGTCGTCATCACCGCCTCCGCCACCATCACCGCCCAGACCGGCGTCGAAATGGAAGCCCTCACCGCCGTCAGCGTCGCCGCCCTGGCCATTTACGACATGTGCAAAGCCGTTGACCACGCCATGCTCATCACCGGCATCAAACTCGTCTCCAAAACCAAGTCCCAGGCCCCATGCAAATAAACGTCGGCGTCATCACCATCTCCGACCGCGCCTCCCGCGGCCAATATGAAGATTTGGGCGGCCCCGCTGTGCAGCAAGCCGCCCGGAACTACGGATGGCGCGTCGCCGCCCAAACCGTTGTCCCCGACGAAAAACGCGAAATCCAGCGCGCCATCCGCGGGCAAATCTCCGGCGGCTGCCATCTCGTCCTCACCACCGGCGGCACCGGCGCCGCCCCGCGCGACCTCACCCCCGAAGCCGTCCGCGAAATCGCCTCCCGCGAACTCCCCGGCTTCGGCGAAGTCATGCGCTCCCAATCCATGAAGATCACCAAAAACGCCCTCCTTTCCCGCTGCCTCGCCGCCGTCGTGGACCAGTCCCTCGTCCTCTGCCTCCCGGGCAAGCCCGCCGGCGCGGTCGAATGCCTGGGCTTCGTCGCCGACTCCATCCCCCATTGCGTCGAAGTCCTCCGAGAAGTCCCGGCCAGTTGTTAAAACACTTTTATGATTCTGTCCTGCCATGATTCTGCCGTCGCCTTTCTTTCCATTCCCCTGACATTCCTCCGCTCTTTTTCAACATCGCTTTGGCCGTGGCTTCGCCTTGCCGTCCTTGTGTCAATACTCCTTTTCTTCGCCGCCGGCTGCGAAACCAAAAGCCGCGCCCGCCTCGAAGCCCAGCGGGCCTATGTCCAGGGCCAGGAACAGGCCCTGGCTCAATCCCGTCCCAAGCCCCAAATCGTCGCCGTCAAGGGCCAGGTCCGCAACCCCGTCATCCCCTGGACCGATGACCTGACCCTGGCCAAGGCCATCGTTGCCGCCGAATACACCGGCTATCTCAACCCCAGGCTCATCCGCCTCTTCCACGACGGCCAGACCACCGACATCAAACCCTCCGCCCTCCTCCTGGGCCAGGACATGCCCGTTGCGCCCGGCGACACCATCGAAATCCTGCAATGAACCGCCCCTCTCTGTGATTTGCTGCACTTCACATTTTTGGGTTCACCCTCTTAATCTTAATCTTAATCCTAATCTTAATCTTCGTAATCGCAGGAGGGGGATTAAGATCAAAAATCGAAAATGGCTTCCCAAAAATGTGAAACGCCCCTTCTGTGATTTTCCATTGCCATTTCAATGGCAAAGCGCGTCCTTCAAGTTCAGCACCGAGCCAATCATCACCATCACAAAAGGAACAAACACCACCAGCGACAACACCAGCCCGGCCCACGCCAGCGCCTTTTGTGGCGCATGGCGCCGCGCGTGAAATCCGTACAGCACCGCGAACGGTGAAGTCAAGCATAGGATGCTCGCCATGAGCACCAACATCGGGTTCTGTCAGCCCCAATCCCCTGCCAGCGCCAGCCAGATGGCCAGCCCCGGCGCCATCGGCAACAGCAGCGCCGCCACGCCGGACGCGCGCAGCC
>JBEKUQ010000300.1:0-4569 GCA_049514835.1 Verrucomicrobiota bacterium
GTCTTGAAGAAAGACGGCGGCGCCACTCTCTCCCAGGTCGAAAGCTCCCGCTTGGATTACAAGGGCCAGGACGCCTTTCAATTCTTCTTCCGCGAACTCACCGACCGCCGCCGTCTCGAACAACAACTGCGCCGCGCCGAAAAACTTTCCAGCCTCGGCCAGATGATCTCCGGCGTCGCCCACGAACTCAACAACCCCCTTTCCGTCATCAAAGGCTACCTCGATCTGGTCGTGGCCCACCACCCCATCAACCCCCAAACCCGCTCCGACCTCCAAATCGTCGTCCAGGAATGCGACCGCGCCGCCAAACTCGTCCGCCAATTCCTCTCTTTTGCCCACGATAATCCCGCCCGCCGCGAAAGGGTGGATGTCAATACTTTGATTGAGCGCGTCGCCGCCCTCCGCCGCTCCGACCTCACCGCCGCCGGCATTGAACTGTTCCTCCATCTCGCCGCCGATCTGCCCTCCACCTCCGCCGATCCAGACCAGGTCCAGCAATTGATCATCAACCTCCTCAACAACGCCATCCAGGCCATGGCCGACTCCCCTCAGCCCCGCACCCTCAGACTCTCCACCCGCTGCAAGTCCCCGGACGCCCTCCTCATTTCCATGGAAGACAGCGGGCCTGGCGTGCCACCGCACCTGCAAAGCCGCATCTTCGAGCCGTTCTTTACCACCAAACCCGACGGCGCCGGCACCGGCCTCGGTCTTTCCATCGCCCACAGCATCATGGCCGAACACCGCGGACGGATCAGTTGCGATCGCTCCTCCCTGGGCGGCGCCGCCTTCCACCTCGAATTCCCCATCGTCCCTGTGCCGGACGCCGGCCAGCCGGCCCCGCCCATCACTCCCGCCGCCGCGCCCGGTCCCGCCCGCCTCTCCGCCCGCGTCCTCGTCCTCGACGATGAACAATACATCGCCGACCTCCTCTCGGAAATGCTCGAAGTCCTCGGCCACCAGGCCGTCGTTTGCCTCTCCCCCGTCGCCGCCTTGGAAATGCTGCGAACCTCTCCCTTCGATCTCGTCATTTCCGACTTCCGCATGCCCGTCATGAACGGCGAACAATTCTACCAGGCCTTGGCCGCCATCAATCCAGACCTCGCCCAGCGCGTCATTTTCCTCACCGGCGATGTCGTCAACGAACAAACCCAGAAATTCCTCGCTTCCACCGGCAATCCGCACCTGGACAAACCCTTCCAGCTCGCCCGTCTCGAAGCCGTCATCGCCGAGGTCCTCTCCGCTCCCATGCCCGTCGCCGCCTGACCATCCAACTTGCTCCTCCTCCCCAATCATTAGCGACTTCCCGGGGAGCGCGACCGTCTCGGTCGCACCCGTCGGCGTCTCGCCGACGGAATCCTCTGTCCAAATCAGATCACCTCTTTGGTGCATCTCAGAACACTTCGTTGATCATTCGGGCCAAACCTGCTATTTATCATTTATCATTTTGCATTTATAATTTCTGCCTCATGCCTCAAATCCTGCTCACCACTCTCAACGCCAGGTACATCCACGCCGCGTTTGGCTTGCGCTATTTGCTCGCCAATCTCGGCCCGCTGCGCGCGCAAGCCTGCCTCGTCGAGTTCGACCTGCAACAGCGCCCCCTCGACATCGTCGAAACCATTCTGGCCCGGGACCCGCAAATCGTCGGCCTGGGCGTTTATATCTGGAACGTGGCCCCCGCCACCGAAGTGGTCGCCGCCCTCAAACGAGTTCGTCCCGACGTCCTCGTCGTGCTGGGCGGCCCGGAGGTTAGCTACGAAACGGACCAACAAGAAATTGTCCGCCTCGCCGACTATGTCATCACCGGCGAGGCGGATTTGAAATTCGCCGGGGTTTGCGGCGAACTGCTGCGCGGCCAGCGTCCGCCGCAAAAAATCATCGCCGCCGATGTCCCCGACCTCGCTCAAGTGCGGCTCCCTTACGAGTTTTACGACGACGCCGATGTCGCCCACCGCGTCATCTATCTCGAAGCCTCGCGCGGGTGTCCTTTCACCTGTGAATTCTGTCTCTCCTCCCTCGAGGTGCCCGTCCGCCAGTTCCCGCTCGATCCGCTGCTGGCCGCCGCGGACCAACTCCTCCATCGCGGCGTGCGCCAGTTTAAATTTGTTGACCGCACTTTCAATCTCAACATCGCCTCCAGCCGCCGCGTCCTTGAGTTTTTCCTGGAGCGCCAGCGCCCCGGTTTGTTTGTGCATTTTGAAATGATCCCGGACCGGCTCCCGCAGGCCCTGCGCGAGGTCATCGCCCAATTCCCCCCCGGCGCCCTTCAGTTCGAGGTCGGCATCCAGACCTTTGATGAATCGGTTTCCAAAGACATCAGCCGCCGCCAGGATTACGCCCGCCTCGCCGATAACTTGCAGTTTCTCCGCCGGCACACCGGCGTCCATGTCCATGCCGATTTGATCGCCGGCCTGCCGGGCGAGACGCTCCAGAGTTTCGCCGCCGGCTTCGACCGCCTCGTCGCCCTCGGGCCGCAGGAAATCCAGGTCGGCCTTTTGAAGCGGCTGCGCGGCACGCCCATTGTCCGCCACGATCTGCCTTGGGAAATGGTTTACAGCCCCCATCCGCCTTATGAAATCCTGCGCAACAAACTCCTCGATTTTGCCGCCCTGCAACGCCTCCGCCGCTTTGCCCGTTTCTGGGACTTGACCGCCAACAGCGGCAATTTCGTGGAGACAACCCCCTTGCTCTGGAGCCGCGGCTTGTCGCCTTTCGCCGCCTTCCTGGATTTCAGCGAGTGGATTTACCAGCGCCTCGGCCGCCGCCACGCCATCGCCCTGGAGCATCTGGCCGAATTGCTCTTCCGTTACTTGACAAGCCAGGGCCGGGTCCCCGTGCCCGCCGCCGCCCAGGCACTCTGGCGCGACTGGCAGCGCGCCGGCCGCCGCGAAAAACCCGGTTTCCTGGAGGAGCACATTCCCGATGACGGCGTAAAGCGGACGCGCGCCAGGTCGTTGGCCCCAAAACGTCAGGCGCGCCATCTCCAGCCCAATGCGCAGGATGCATTACAGTAGCCCAGGTTGCCAAACCTGGTTCCTCGACGTTTTTACTGGACTACAGGGAGATTCTTGGGCGGCGTCATTGCTTCATCAATCCCAACGGGATTGCATCATTCAGCCCAGGCTTGGACCGACTCCGGGAGGGCCTAGCCTGGGTAGCAGCATTGGAGTTCATCAACCCTGAAAGGGTTGAATATCAACGCCTTACAAATCGGATTCATCCCTGTCAGGGTTGTGATTTGTTGCTCTTGTGACCCGGGGTAGCGCCTTCGGCGCAACCGCTTGGCGGGTTGGTCCAATCCCTGTGGAGTTGGCCAAGCCCTTGCCACCTCGCTTTCCATTCCACTGAAAATGCCAAGGAACCACAAACCTGCTGTCACGCCGGCTTCCACGCCCACTGCTCGCTGGTTCCGCTGTCGTATGTGGTGACAACCCGCCTTCGCGAAGGCTACGGCGGGCAGGCTGGCGACAGCGAGAGGCGGCGGTGTGGCGCCCCGCGCCACCCACCGCCACCGCTGGGCTTGTCTAAAGCGCATATTCCGGCGCGACAACGAAAATGGGTCTTTGTTTTCGGTGTCCCTTGGCGGTTTCGATTCAAAGAGGTATGGACAATCCGTGAGCCGGCGCCGTGCTGGGCGGACGCATCGAAATTGGCGCGCCCCATTGAAAACCCAAAAGCAGACTCTTTGAACAGGAGGAAACAGAGGCAACGGAGTTTTTTCAGTTCTCTGTTCGCTCCTGTTCAAAACTCACAAATTGGCACCCGGCAGAATCAGCCGGATCACGCCGTCGGTCACCTTCATTTCATGGAAGTTGATGAGCAGACCCAGCGGCACATTGAGGAGCTTCATATAACTCAGAAGCTCGACTTATTAGCAAGACTGGCGGGTTGTTGAACAGGAGGAAACAGAGGAAACAGAGATTTTCTTTTTCCGTTCTCTGTTCTCTCTGCGTGCTCCTGTTCAAAATTCCCTCGTCCGGCGTTACATGGCGAAAAAGGAGGAAATGCCGGGGATGGAACAAAAGCCGGGCCGGTATTGGGGCGTGATTGGCCGGCAACACCTGCCCCTTGGGTAACGAGGTCAGAGGGCGGAGGTCAGAGGTCAGATTTCCCAATTTCCCAATTTCAGCTTTCAGCTTTTGCCTTGGTGAGCCAAGTCTGGTCGGAAGATTTCACGGCCAAGCTGTTTTGCAACGTGGAGTTCTGGATTGAACGTCTGCCGAAATTGATCGGCGTTTCTGAGAGTCTATCGACGGGGCCTCGGATGGCGAGACTGGGAGATGGATTGATCACCCTGTTGCGTTGAAGGCTTGACTTTGCGTGCTGGAGCGCACACCATCCTGACAAATGAAGCGCGAACCGTTTAAGGTCGTCGCAATATCGCCAGAGTCAGGCGCAGTAATTGCGCTCCGTGGCGAGTGCAAGGTATTTGCGTCCAATAGGCCACATTGTTGCGGTTCAGACGGAATGACACTTTTGGGGGTTTGAGTTAAGCTACTTTTCCGAAAATCAGGAAAAGAGCATGAACACCGAGATTGAGAACACGCGGCGGCACTACAGCCCCGAAGA
>JBEKUQ010000301.1:0-4566 GCA_049514835.1 Verrucomicrobiota bacterium
AGCAGTTGGAGGAGGCGCGCCCCGGCCAGCTCGTCAGGCGCGAGGTGACGCAGATTCTCAGTCCGGGCACGCATTTCGACGAGCGGCTGCTGGTGTCGGATCGAAATAATTTTCTGGGGGCGATTTATCCGCGCGGAAAGATTTTTGGGCTGGTGGCGGTGGATTTGACGACGAGCGATTTCAAGGCGACGGAGGTGGAAGGGGAAACGGCGCTGCTGGCCGAACTGGACCGCCTGCGGCCCGCCGAGATCATTTACCCGGCCGCGGCGGTTCAAGTGCCGGCGCTGGCGCGCCACTGCGGCGCGGTGTGCAACCCCTGCGAGGACTGGGTGTTCGCGCCGGAAACGGCGGTGTTCACCGTGCGGGAACATTTCAAGGTGGCGACCCTGGACGGTTTTGGCCTGCGGGACCGGGCGGCGGCGATTGGCGCGGCGGGCGCCGTGTTGCATTACTTGACACAACAATTGCGGCGCAACGTTTCAGCCCTGACGCGTCTTTCCTATTATCAGCGCGGCGATTTCATGGCGCTGGACCCGGCCACGCTGCGGAACCTGGAAATTTTGGAGCCGCTGCACCGGGACGCGCCGCCGCCGGGGTCGCTCTACGGCGCCGTCAACCGCACGGTCACGCCGATGGGCGCGCGGCGGCTGCGCGACTGGCTCAGTTCTCCGCTGGCGGAGGCGGGGCCGATTGTGCGGCGGCGCGACGCGGTGCAGCTCTGGTTGGAGAACGCCGGGGCGCTGGACGAATTCCGCCGCGATTTGGCCGAGGTGCGCGACCTGGAACGGACGCTCGGGCGGCTGGCGGGCGGTTCCGGCAACGGGCGGGACCTGGTTTCATTGCGCCAGGCGCTGGAAAAAATCCCCGCGCTCAAGGCGCTGCTTCAACCCCTGGCGGGCGGGCCGCCCGCCGCGCCGGCGGATGCGTTGCGCGAATTGCCGATGGCAGCGCCCGCCGCCGCGGCGGACAGCAGCCCGCCGTCGTTGCTCGGGGATTTGAGCGGGCAGATGGGCGAGGCGCCCGATTTGGTGGAGTTGCTCGCGCGCGCCATGGTGGACGAACCGCCGCTCTCGCTGAAGGAGGGAGGCCTGATTCGCGACGGATTTGACGCCGGCCTGGACGAGTTGCGCCAGGCGGCGCGCGGGGGCAAGGACTGGATCGCCCAATTGCAGCAGGACGAAATCGCGCGGACGGGGATCACCTCGCTCAAAGTACGTTTCAATTCGGTTTTTGGCTACTACATCGAGGTGACCAAATCGAACCTCGACAAGGTGCCGCCGCAGTACACGCGCAAACAGACGGTGGCCGGGGGCGAGCGCTTCATCACGCCGGAGTTGAAGGAGATGGAGGGAAAAATCCTGGGGGCGGAGGAGCGCGGGATGAAACTGGAATATGAATTGTTCCAGCGCGTGCGGGAAGCGGTGCTGGAACAATTGCCGGCCTTGCAGCAGACGGCGGGGGCGCTGGCGCAACTGGACGCGCTGGCGTCGTTGGCCCAGACGGCGCGGCTTTACAATTATTGCCGGCCGGAAATCGGCGGGGAGGGCATCCTGCAAATCCGCCAGGGGCGGCATCCGGTGCTGGAACAAAACCAGTCGGCGGAACGCTTTGTGCCGAACGACCTGTTGCTGGACCGGACGACGCGGCAATTGATGCTGATCACCGGGCCGAACATGGCGGGCAAAAGCACCTACATCCGGCAGACGGCGCTGCTGGTGCTGCTGGCGCAGACCGGCTCCTTTGTGCCGGCGGCGGAGGCGCGCCTTGAGCTGGTGGACCGCATTTTCACGCGGATTGGCGCGAGCGACGACCTGGCGCGGGGGCAATCCACGTTCATGGTGGAAATGAGCGAGACGGCGAACATCTTGAACAACGCGACGCCGCGGAGCCTGATTATACTTGACGAAGTGGGGCGCGGCACCAGCACTTTTGACGGATTAAGCCTGGCGTGGTCCATCGTCGAGCACCTGCACAACGTGGTCGGGGCGTGGACGCTTTTCGCCACGCACTACCACGAATTGACGGAACTGGCGGCGCGGCTGCCGCGGGTGCAGAATTTCAACGTGGCGGTGCGGGAATGGAACGAGCAGATCGTTTTCCTGCGCAAGATCGTGGAAGGCGCGACGGACAAGAGCTATGGCATCCAGGTGGCGCGCCTGGCCGGGCTGCCCAAAACGGTGCTGGAACGGGCCAAGGAAATTTTGGCCAATTTGGAGGAATCGGAACTGACGCCGGAAGGCAAAGTCCGCCGCCACGCGCGCCGGCCGGAACTGGAAAAGCTCAAGAAACTCGCGCCGCCGCCGCAGATGGATTTGTTTGGGTGAAGGTTCGATATCGGCAAACTTTTGAAGAACCCGTGGTGGAAACCGCCCAGCCTTGATGCTGGCCGAACGTCTGCCAAGACATTGCATTGGGCGGGCTTGCAGGCTTGACCTAATTGGCAAGAAGCGGCACAATTATTGTGACGAAATGAAAGCGACCGCTGACAACGAAATTGAAAGCCAGTTCGCCCAATTGCCGCATTCGGTTCAACTAAGCCTGCTCGAACGCCTGGTTCGCCAGGTGCGTGCGAGTTGCGGTCCCGGCCAGGACGAGTGGGAAGCCGGACTTTGTGCAATGGCCGCTGACCTGGAAATGCAAAGAGAACTCAGCGGCATCAGCGCGGAGTTCAGTGGCACGGAAGCAGACGGCTTGGGGAGAACTTGATGGCAATCAGGCGCGGCGAAATCTACCTGGTCAACCTGAATCCCGTCCAAGGTCGAGAACAGGCTGGGCTCCGGCCTGTTTTGGTGTTGTCGGCAGACTCGATCAATTCCCTTCCCTTGGTCGTCTCGGTGGTGGTCGGCACGAAGGGCGAGAACATAACACGCGATTATCCGGTCAATGTGCGCGTCTCAGCGGCGGAAAGCGGTTTGCCGATGGAAACCGTGTTTCTGTGTTTTCAATTGCGTTCGCTTGATCCGGCCCGCTTTGCCGGCCCGCCCGCCGGCAGAATCTCGGGTGTAATTCTCGCGAAAGTCGAAAACGCCGTGCGGCACTGCCTTGGCTTGTGAGGCGATAAGAACGAATCCCCGCTGTCCTGCCTTTCCCTGAACACCCGAAGCCCAGCGGTCAGCGCGCCAGCCAGCCGCCGTCCACGTTGAGGATGGCGCCGTTGAGATAATCCGCGTCGGGGGAGGCGAGGAAAACGCAGGCGCCGGCGATGTCTTCGGGCCGGCCCCAGCGGCCTTCGGGGATGCGGTCGAGAATGGCCTGGCTGCGCTTGGGGTCTTCGCGCAAGGGCCGGGTGTTCTCGGTGGCGATGTAGCCGGGGGCGAGGGCGTTGACGTTGATGCGTTCCTTGGCCCATTCATTGGCCAGCGCCTTGGTGATGCCGGCGATGGCATGTTTGCTCGCCGTGTAGGAGGGCACAAACATGCCGCCTTGATAGGAAAGCATCGAGGCGATGTTGACCATTCTCAGCCGCGCGCCGGCGGGGGATTTCTCCCGGCCGCCCTTCATCCACCAGCGGGCGGCCGCCTGGCAAAGAAAAAATGGCGCGCTCAGGTTCAGGCGCAGGACGTCGTTCCAGTCCGCCTCGGAAAAATCCACGGCCGGGGCGCGGCGGATGATGCCGGCGTTGTTGACCAGGCCGTCAATGCGTCCGGCCTTTTGCACGACCTGCGCGACCAAATCGGCGGCGTCCTTTTGCGCGCCCTGGCCGAGGTCGGCTGTCAAGGAAATGAATTCGCCGCCGGCCTCGCGGCATTGGGCGGCGGTCTGGCTTTGGTCGCCGAGGTCCGCGCCGGCGACCCTGGCGCCCTCGCGGGCGAAGGCGACGGCGTAGCCCTGGCCAAGACCGCGGCCGGCGCCGGTGACGAGGATGACTTTGTCGGTGAATCGTTTCATAGGCGGAGGGTTTTGCATTTTGTTCAGCGCAGATCGCAAGGCTTGACTTGGTCCATGTCGTCGAACAATTGATTTTCGCCGGCCATGCCCCAGATGAATTTGTAGTTGCCGAAACCGCAGCCGGCATGGATGGACCAGGACGGGGAGAGCACGGCCTGCTCGTTGTGGATGAAGAGGTGCCGGGTGGCCGAGGGCTGGCCCAGGTAATGGACCAGGACGCGCTCGCCGAGGTCGAAATAGAAATAAATCTCGGTGCGCCGGCTGTGGGTATGAGGCGGGAAGGAGTTCCAGACATTGCCCTCGGCCAGTTCGGTGTAACCCATGACAAGCTGGCAACTGCGAATGCCGCCGGTGTGAATGTACTTGCGGATGGTGCGCAGGTTGGCGCTGGACTGGCTGCCCAGCGTCACCGCGCCCGCCTCGGCGCGGGCCATCACCGCCGTCGGAAAGGCGGCGTGGGCGGGACAGCTTAAGAAGAAGAATTTTGCCAGATTGTCCGGGTTCTTGCTGGCAAAGGACACGGTGCGCGCGCCGGCGCCGACGTAGAGGCAGGCGAGCGAATCCACCGCCATGGTCTTGCCGTCAACGCGCGCCACGCCGGGGCCGCCGGTGTTGATGGCGCCCAGTTCGCGCTGTTCGAGGAAAAAAGACCGGCCGGTTTCGTAATGGTTGGGCAAT
>JBEKUQ010000302.1:0-4555 GCA_049514835.1 Verrucomicrobiota bacterium
TTGGTGATGTGGCCAATGCACGAAATGTGCGCTCCTGTCGCTTCGGCGGGATTGCTTTTTGTCAGGATTCTAAGGTCTCCTGTATCAAATGCTTGGCGGAAAACTGCCGAGAGCGTGTTGTGTTCACGGTTGGCACATTTCAAAACGCGCGAAAATTCCTCCTCAACCACGAGTAAACGCTTGTCCGCCACTCCCTCGTCAACCATTTTTCCATCGCCTTTCCCGTCTCTGCATATCACGGGATCACGCACAGCCCAAATCAGTCCCTCGCCCGTGCTCATCCCGCTGGCGGGCTTTTGCCACGCTGGATCAATTTGCCGGAATAGCTCGTGGACACGCCCCCAGGAGACGCCTTTTCGCGACTTCGAGGTGTCGCCTACCAGCACGGAGTTCATGTTGCAATACTGTTTCTTCCCTTCGACGGTGAAGTGTGCAGATCGCCCGATCAAGTTCCCAAGCGCGACAAGGAATTGAAACAGGATGGCCACCGGGTCGGCTTCTGTATGCGGTTCGAGCCGTCCGACCAACTCCCCGGCCAGGCCATGCAGCGCCGCCGGTTCAAGCGCACGGGGCCAACCCGCCGCCGTCGTATTCGATTCTGCGCGTGCATTAAAGTTCGGTCGGTAAATTCGAGATGGATTCATGGTATTAACCTCCAAAGTTCACGGTTTGCCTCAAAATCATCGGCACAAATCGAAGCGCAATCGTTCAGGTCTTTCACTGGTGAGCCATCTGTTTTCACGAGGCCAGCAAAGTCAAAGGCGTCAACGTCCGCGCCAGCGCGGGTGAGTTGCCACGCCCAACGGTCAACAGCGTTATCACCCGCCCCGCTGTCGTCGTCATGGCCGAAAATGCGAATGCGTTTGCCAGCAAACAGCGGCAATCCGTCCTCGTGAATGTCCAAGCCGGCGCCAAGCATTGCCACGGTGGCGCAATCCCTTTCGCGCCCCTCGCAGTCAATGAAATGGAAAGCAGCCAGCAAATCGGGTCCGCCTTCACAAAAGGCGATTACCGGGAAGGGCTGGGCCTCCTTGATGCCAATGGGCCATGCCGCCCACGACCCCGGTAGCGTGTATGCCTTGGCTTCGATATGTTCCCACAGCTTGCCATCCATCCGCCGGGCTTGGGCGTTCAATCGAGCGCAGTCCGTCACGATCCATGCCGGGCAATCTTTCAATGTGGTGAACCAAAGCAGGCCGCGAGCTTGGACCAATTTCACCGCATCGGCGGAAATACTTCGCAATGCCGACAAGTGGCGAACATCCGCCGGGCTGCCCTTGCCGAAATCGGGGAAGCTGGGTTTCAACCTCGCTGGTTCTGTGCGCGGGGTGATGGGCGGTGGCGGGGTGGAGATGATGCTGCCGCCCGCAATTTCCATGAATTCCCGGCAGGCTTCCTTCTGTGGAAGGCCGGATGCCCGCTGGAAAAAATCCACCTGATCCCCGGACTCACCAGTGGCAAAATCATGGAATAAATTCCCGGCAGGATGCACACTGAAACTCGGTTTGTGATCGTCGCGCCAAGGACAGCGGCAACTGGTTTTGGGTTCACCTCCAAAGCCAAAATGTTGCCACAAGGCAGGAATGCGAAGGCGATTTTTGGCATCAGCCAAAGAGTGAGGTTTCATGGGAGTTTTTCTCCTTGCGCCATTGCCTTACCCGTGATAGTTTGAAGCCGTCAAGAGTTTCAAACCCCGTGTGGCCCGCAACGGCTGCGCGGGGATTTTAGTTTTTGGCCTCTCGGTCGGCTTCCATCTGGCCCCGGATGTAATCCCTAATGCTCTGCATGTCCCATAACCGCACGCCGGATTTCGCTCCGCGCACGCGCAGCAGGACGCCCTTGATCTTTCCATCAAGGTGCAAGTTGTAGAGGGTGCCTCTTTTCAGCCCGTATTGCCATTGCGCGTCAGCAGTGCGCCCAAATTCCGGCCTGATGCCAGAGAAGTTTCCCGGCTGAACCTTCTCAGATGTCTTATTGACAGCATTCATATCGTTTGCGACCGGGGTGCCGTCGTTGCCCGGTTTTTTATTTCTCTTCGTCATAATCTCGTTAAATTTGGTCCTTATTGGACGTTGCATTTCGCGGCGTAGATAGATTAGCGGCGCAGCGCAAGCAAAATTATCAAGCCTTTCCAAAGGCTGTTACCGTCGTCCACAATGGAACTGTAGCACGGGAGTTTTCGGGGTATTTGGGGAGGTTTGAAGCAAAAGTCAGCAAAAGCAGGCAACGTCCGCCCCGCAAGGAGAGCAACGAGGGACAAATGCAGTTTTTGCAAGCGCCCAAACGGAAAAAAGGACTTTTTTTGGATTCCGTGAGTTTGAGCGAATCCTTATCAGTCTATCCAGCCCGTGGTGGTCTCTGCCGCCATAATAGCCGCATGACCCTCCTCTTGTGCATCATCCTTGGTATATTTGGCTTTCCCACCTTTCGGCACATTAAGTCCCGTGAGACGCCTATGTGCGTTAAGTCTTTTCTGGATGCTTAGACTTGCCCGATACCACCCTTGGAACAAGGTGCCGATAGACTGGACTTGCGTTTCCCGTGAGAACCCGCTGTTCCTAAAATCTGTAAACCTTTCGGCTACGTCTGTTATTTCCTTTTTGCGGCTCCAATCCATCAGGAAATGCCGAAAAGCTTTTTCCCTGTCTGCGGTGCTTCTTTGGGGCAGGAGCAATTCGAGGAATTCTTTAAGCGACAGGGGAAAATGTTTCGGAACGGGGAGTATCCGTTCCCGGCTTTCTCGAATTTCTTTTTCGCAGGTTTCCCATAGTCGAAGCGCATCGGAAGCCAATGCAGGAAGATCCCGCGACCCGCCCGCATTGCGGCCGAGCGCGGCGGCGATCACTGCAAGCTCAGTCGGGGTGGGGCGGGGGACTGCGTTTGCCGTGGTCGGCGCGGTTGGCTTTTCTGCCGTTTGCTCACTAGACGCGCCGCTGTTGGCCTTCTGCGGCCCTTTCTTTGCCGGTTGCACTTTTGCTTTCATTTCGTGGTGGTGCTCACCGGGCCTTTCGTTGATGTCGGCACGGTGTCCATGCTGTTTGCGCCACATCCGCCAATTTGTCCAGCGTCTCGCGGTGCCGGGCGTGGTGAACGCTCTTGGGGAAATGACCCGCCTTGTACGGTTACAGGGTTGGCAGCTTGGCGATGGAGGCGCTTGATTCAGCAATCCGGCACGGTCGTTGATGTCGGCGGGTTGCTCACGCTGGTTGCGTCACGTCCGGCAGCTTGTCGGCGGCCATTTTTAGGGCTTCGGTGGGAATGTGGGTGTACGAACGGGACACGGAAGCGGAGTCGTGTCCGACGAATTCCATTGCGACAGATTCGCTCACGCCAGCGGCCTTTAACAGCGTTGTCGCGGTGTGCCGGAGACAGTGAAATGACAACTGGTTTTGCTCGCGCATGGCGGAGCGGCCTTTGCCGGTTGACTTGTGGGTTGTCTTGACCGCCAACCCGGCGGAAACAAGAACGCCGTGAAACTCATTGCTGAGATTGCCCACATGCTTATGGCGTTGCGCGGTGGCAAAGGTCCGGGGGAATAGCGGCGCGTCGAGGCTGTCGCTGGTTGGCAGCTTCTCGACATAACGCAGGAGGGGTGCCGCCAGCGGGATGATTTGCCGCCGCCCAGTTTTGCCTGTCACCAGCCGCAATTCTGCCCGTTGCAAGTCAATGTTGTTCCACGTCAAGCCCGCCAGATCGCCAAGGCGTTGCCCGGTGTAAAGGCCAAACAATATCATGCCCCGCCATTCATCGTCTGCGGCGTCCAATATGCGCCTCAATTCTTCCAGCGTGAACGGGCGACGCTCTGCGCGGTCATTGCGGCGTTTTAACAGGCTCACGCGCTCCGCTTCGTTCAAGTCAACCAACCCGTCGCGCCGTGCTTGGGCGAACGCGGAGCGCAAAATCTTGATGCCGACATTCACCGTGCCGACAGAGAGGCGGGCAGCCAATTGGTCGCGGAAGCCCGTGATGTCCGCCGCCGTGATGCTGCCGATGTCGCGCTTTGTCTTGCCGCCAAGATACTGCTTGAATTGTGAGGCAATCGAGGTGTATTTTGCATGGGTTTTTGGCCCGGCCTCAAGCTCCTTGCGCTTGAGCCAATTGTCCAAAAAATCGCCGGCGTTGGAACTTTGAAGTGGTTCTGTATGAACCATAGCGTATATGTCCCTAATCGCCTTTCGTGCTTTGGTTTCGACAAACCGGCCGGCCGACGCTTCGCGGGCTTCATCTTCAAGCCTGTTGGCGATCCGTTGGGCTGTCCGGCGGTCTGCCGTGCCTGTGCTGCGTTGTGTGCGAGTGCCCGTTGGCAGCGTGAAGCACGCAAACCAGAACGGGGAACGGTCTTTTCTTCGTATGCTTGCCATAGTGCTGGCAACAATAGTGGCAACGTTCAAGGTTGTTAAACCCATTCAACAGGGTCCAATTACCCAGGAAAAGCAAAGACCGGCAGGGTTTAGTCGTTGCAGGGGGTTCGACTCCCCTTACAGGGAATGGACGCCAAGGAAGCGCAATAAATCACCGCGCTCGACCTTGGGACGGCTGAATTTGTAAATGATTA
>JBEKUQ010000303.1:0-4552 GCA_049514835.1 Verrucomicrobiota bacterium
GGGTCAGTTCCCGGGGCAGTTGTCCTGTGGCCATGATGACCGGCAGGGCCATGCGGGCGGCATGCAGCTTGTGCAGCAACTCAACCCCGGACACCTTGGGCATGTCGTTGTCAGTGACCATGAGGTCATACCTCTGCCGTTGCAGCGTTTCCCAGGCGGCGGCCCCATCTTCGGCGGCGTCCACCTCGTAGCCGGAATGCGTCAACACTTCCGTGTTGATGCGGCGAATGTCACCATCATCTTCCACCACGAGAATGCGGTGAGTCGGACGGGCTTGGCAGAGAAGCCGGGCGCTGGCGAGCGCTCCCGCTTGCGACATGTTTTTGGCGATCATGGCGCAGATTTTAAGTTGGGAGCCTGGCGGACGCTATGGGGTGTTCTCCGTATTCGTGGTTTGGGCGAGGGCGGGTGTTTTGCGGGGCGGGTCCGGTTTCGGAACGGCCGGTTGATCCAGCAATTCACGCACTCTCCGGGCGAGTGCGGTCGGCGTGAATGGCTTTGCCAAAAGCGCCGCGTCCTTGTTCAACATGCCTTGCTGGACGATGGCATTTGGGGTGTAGGCGGAGGTGAAAAGTATCCGGGTGTGCGGATATAAGGCCTGCATGCGGTCGGCCAGTTCTTTGCCGCTCATGTGCGGCATGACCACATCGGTGAACAGGAGATCAATATGGCCGGTGGCGCGTTGGTGGGTCACGTTCAAGGCCTCCAAGCCGTTGCCGGCGGACAAGACGGTGTAGCCGAGGCGCCCCAGCAAGCTGGCCGCCATTTCGCGCAAGGCGGGGTCGTCTTCCACCAGCAGAATGGTTTCTATCCCGTGTGGCAAATCCGGTGTCTTGAGGGGCGGAGCGGGAGGCTTGTTTTCCTCCTCCACCTTGGGGAGGTAGATTTTGAAGGTGGCGCCCCGGCCCGGCTCGCTATAGACGTTGATGTGGCCCCCGCTTTGTTTGATGATGCCGTGGCAGGTGGCCAGGCCAAACCCGATTCCCTTGCCGATATCCTTGGTGGTGAAAAACGGCTCGAAGATGCGCGCCTTCAAGGCCTCGCTCATCCCCGCGCCCGTGTCGGTGATCGCCAGCATCACATACTCGCCCGCCTTTAGATCAGCAAACTGGCTGACATACTCCTGGTCCAAATGCCTCTCGGCGGTTTCGAGTGTCAGTTTGCCGCCCCGGGGCATGGCCTCGGCGGCATTCATGACGACGTTGACTATCACCTGCTCGATTTGTCCGGCGTCGGCTTTGACGAGCATCGGGCCTGGCGGCGGGGCGATATGGAGATCCACGTTGTCCCCGGCCAGATGGCGCAGGGTGTCTTCCATTCCGGCCAGCACGGTGTTCAGATCCAGGATGTCCGGCCGCAGGATTTGTTTGCGGCCATAGGCGAGAAGTTGCCGGGTCAAGGCGGCGGCGCGCTCGGCGGCCCGGTGGATTTCAGCGGCCTTTTTGCAGAGCGCATTTCCCTCGGGCAGGTCGTAGAGCATCAACTCGGACTGGCCGAGGATGGCGGTCATGATGCTGTTGAATTCGTGGGCCACCCCGCCCGCCAGCTTGCCGACGGTTTCCATCTTCTGAGATTGAAACAAATGGGTTTCAAGGCGTTTGCGCTCGGTGATGTCCATATACGTTCCGAGCACTCCGCTGATCTCCCCCTTGGCATTGAGCAGTGGAATCTTGCTGGAAAGCAGCGTGAGCGTGTTCCCTTCGGGGGTCGTCTGGGGTTCTTCGATCATCAGCTTGGGGCAACCGCTCTCGATGACTTGCAGGTCATCGCCGCGATACTTTTCCGCCTGATCACGCCATCCCATCTGGTAATCATCTTTGCCGATGATGTCCTTCGGATCAGCAAATCCCGCATCGCGCGCGAAGACCGTGTTGCAGCCCAAGTAAACCAGATTCTTGTCCTTCCAGAATACCCCCACGGGGATGGCGTTGATAATCCCTTCTATGATCTGATGGGAGGCGCGCAGCGCCTCTTCGGCCCGCTTCCGCTCCGTGACGTCCTGCTTGATCCCAATGTAACGGGCGATGGCCCCGTCGCCGTCTCGCAGCGGGGTGATCGTCATCTCTTCCTCGTAGAGGCTCCCGTCCTTGCGGCGGTTGGTCAGTTGCCCGCTCCAGACCTGGCCGGAGGAAATCGTCCGCCAGAGATTTCGATAGAACGCCTCATCCTGTTTGCCGCCTTTAAGGAGGCGCGGGTTCTTTCCAAGGACTTCCTCTGCGGTGTAGCCGGTCAGCGCCGTGAAAGCGGGGTTGACCGATTGAATCGTGCCGTTGCGGTCGGTAATGACGATGGCGTTGGCCGCGGCTTCCAAGGCGGCACTCTGCAACCGCAGGGCCTCTTCCGCTTGCCGGCGCTCCGTGATGTCGCCCCCATAACCATGCACCGTGTTGGTGACCTTGACGGGGAAGAAGGACCACGAAATCACGCGCGGGCCGACCCGTGTCTCCACGCGAAGTTTCGGTGTGCCAGTGGCCAGGCATTCGCCGGCCATCGCGGCCGTATCGGGCGGCAGCAGCAGCGCAGCATTGGCCAACCCCAGCGCGTGGGCCATCGCTTCGGTGGCATGGTTGAAGTAATTGATTTCCCCGGCGGCAGACAGTTCCAGCACCGGGTTGGGATTGAAGCGGGCGATGGCCGCCTGGTGCTGGATTTCCGATTTTGCCCGCAGGCTCTCGGTGGGGTCCCGGATAATGCCCGCGGCATGCCAGCCGTCCTTCATTTGGATGGCGGAAAGCGACAACTGAATAGCGATTTCCAGGCCATCTTTGCGGCGGGCCCTCAGTTCGACTGTTTTACCCATGGCGGGTCCCTGGCCCGTTTGCCGAAAGGCCGGGTAGGCGGCGTGGTACGCCGGGAGGAAAGGCTCGGGCACGAGCAAGTCATGCAGGTCTTGCCCGAGGGCTTCATCGCTGGTGTAGCCGAGAATGCGCTCGGCCGACGGGTTCCAATAGGAGATTCGCCCTTCCGGGTCCATCATCAGAATGGCATCCTGGGCCGAGTCGGTGAGCGCGCGCATCAGCCCCTCCCCCGGTTGAAGTCCCTCCTCCGCCCGCTCGCGTACGCTCATGTCCTCCTCCAAAGTCTTCACGATTTTTGTTCCCGTTGGGCTGAGTCAGCGCCGGCGCCTTCCCGGAAAGCAGGCCCGTGCGTGAGGTGGCTGACCAGAGCGGGCTGTTTCATGAGCGCGTGGTTTCCGGCGCGGCATCCAACAGCTCGCGCACTTTGCGGGCCAGCGTCAGGGGCGTATAGGGTTTGGGCAGGAACTCAACTCCCGCATCCAGGACTCCGTGGCGCGCGATGGCATCGTCCGTGTAACCCGAGGTGAAGAGGATTCTGAGGTCGGGATAAGTTTCTTTGAGCCACTCCGCCATCACTTTGCCACCCATCACCGGCATGATCACATCGGTGACCACCAAACGAATCGGGGCTCCTTTGTGCTGACGCGCCAGGTGCAACGCGTCCCGCCCGTTGGAGGCCGACAGCACGACATAGCCCCGGCCTTCCAATATCGAGCGAGCCAGAGAGCGCACGGCTGGCTCATCTTCCACCACCATCACAGTTTCGGTCCCGCAGGGCAGCGGCCCGCCCTTGAACGCTCCGGCCGCCGCATCCAGCGGCTGATCAACGCGCGGAAAACAGACTTTGAAGGTCGTGCCTTGGCCAAGCTCACTATAAACCCCAATGTGGCCGCCGGATTGTTGCACGATGGTCTGGCAGGTCGCCAGTCCCAAACCGGTGCCTCTGCCCTTGGGCTTGGTCGTGAAAAAGGCCTCAAACATACGCGCTTTGACTTCGTCGGTCATGCCCGTTCCCGTGTCACTGACACTGAGCATCACGTAGTCGCCGGGAATGACGCCGGGGTGGGCGCGCGCGTAGTTTTCATCCAGCGTGACGTTGCTGGTGGCGATGGTCAGCTTGCCGCCGTTGGGCATCGCATCACGGGCATTGAGGACCAGATTCATCAGCACTTGCCCGACGTAGCCGGAGTCGGCCCGGATGTGTCCGATTTGGTTGCCGGGAACAATGGTCATTTCGATGTTCTCGTCAATCAGCCGTTGCAGCATTTTGTCCAGGTCTTTCACCACGTCATTGACATCCAGAACCTCGGGTTGCACCGCCTGTCTTCGGCTGAAGATCAGCAGTTGGCGGGTCAACCCGCCCGCGCGCTGGGCCGCCGCTCGAACCGTCTCCAGTTTGCTCCTGAATTCATGGTCAGGGGTGGTTCGCTCCAGCATCAAATCGCTGTAACCCATGATGATTCCGATGATGTTGTTGAAGTCATGGGCCACACCCGCGGCGAGCTGCCCGATCGCCACCGCTTTTTGGGCTTCGACAAACTGCGCCTCCAGCCGCCGGCGTTCGGCCCGTTCTTCGACCTCCTGCATGGCGCGGCGCACGGCGGGGACCAGGCGTGAGAGGTGTCCCTTCAGGACATAATCCGTCGCGCCGCTCTTGAGCGAATCAACGGCCCGTTCTTCGCCCAGCGTCCCGGAGACGAAGATCAACGGTATCGCCGGGCATTGGGCATGCGCGATACTCAATGCAGACATCC
>JBEKUQ010000304.1:0-4547 GCA_049514835.1 Verrucomicrobiota bacterium
CGGCCGTCCCCGGCCGCAGCAAGCCAGGAGTTTTTTGGGTGCGCGGAAAGATCACCGGCGCGCCGAGTTTCTCGCGCTGCTGCGCCCGAGGACGGGCGCACTCCTCTATTATTCTTGTGCCTGACCCTCGTAGCAGTGTCAAGATGCGCCCTTGCGATGTTGCGACGTTGCGATGTTGCGGCGTCACTTCGCGTTCAGCGGAACTGAATCCTCGCCGCGCGATTGCACTTCCACGATTCGCCCGCCATCCACCACCATCTGGTAAGCCACGCCTTTGCGGCCCTGGACCCGGGCCTGGCCCCCGCGAATGCTCACCGGGAACGGGGCGACGACGCGGTGCCCGCCGCCGGTGGCCACGGCCAGGGAATCGAGCTTGCCTTCCAACACCAGGCGCAGGCTCACCAGCGCGCACGGGTTGATGGCCGGGCCGTTGCGGTGTTGTTCGGCCAGTTCAAACGAATCCGGTTCGCACCCGGCGAACTCGCCGGCCGGATATTGCATCTGCTCCGCCGCCGTCAGGATTCCCGTGGCCAGCCGCTTCCAGTCAAGCGTATGGTCCAGCGGCGCCAGCAGCGTCAGCGCGTAGGCGTAATCGTAGCCGCACCATTGCACCGGCCGCCCCATCCAGTTGGGCGCCCGCCAGCCCGTCGCCCCGAAGATCGCAATCGTGGCGTAGGCCATGGTCGGCTCTTCGCTCCATTGATACACAAACGGCAGGCCCGTCAGCGCCCAGGCGCGCGCCCGCTCCAGGTAACCCCGCTGCCCGGTCAATTGGTAGCCGCGCACGTAGGCCCGAACCAGGTGCGCCGCCGCCAGGATGTCCGGCGCGTGCAACGGGCACTCCCACGTCTGCGCCCCGCGCGGATCGCGGAAATGCTTCATGAACTCCAGCGCCTTCACCCCCGCTTGCAGCGCCGCCGCGTCCCCGGTCAACCGCGCCTGCTCCAACAATTCCACCGCCCGCGCCGCGCAATACCCGCTGGCCGTGTCTTCAAAATGGCCGCGTCCAAACTGGCCCGCGTAACGAAACGAGCCGTCCGGCTTTTGCTCCCCCATGATCTCCTTCGCCTGGGCCGACCGCATCTTCAGCCACTCCCCTGCCCTGCCCGTCACAAAATAAATCGCATCGTTGACAAGGTGCGCGCCGCCTGGCGTCAACTGCGGCAGCGGCGGAATCTGCCCCGTCAAACGCCAGACCGTCGAGGCCTGATCGGCGAAGGGCTGCCGCGGCCAGTTCGCTTCCGCACAGTGGCCCCAGCCCGCGGCCGTTCTCAGCGGAGGGCCGCTCAATGCCGTCAAACATAATCCAAGCTCCGCCTCCCGCCCCCGCGGCGCCGCCGGCAAGGGCGGCAGACCCCGCCGCTGCGCCGCCCAAAGAATCGCCTCCTCCATCGGCCCGGCTGGCCGCACCAGGATCGCGCATTCGATGTTCGTTCCCAGCAGCGAGGCGCGATGCCCTTCCGGTCCGTCCAAAAAATTGGGCGTCGCGAACACCGGCTGCAGCCTCAGGTCCCGCCACGTCATCGCCGTCGTCGCGCGATCGGTCACGAACGCCATCAACGGCATTGTCACCTTCTCCCGCTCCGGGGCGAATCGCACGTGCTCCTCCGTTTCTATGTCCAGCATGGACGAAGAATGTTCTCCCTTGGCCAGATACTCCAAGCCCGCGAACAATCCTTGTTCCAGCGGCCCGAACGCCCGCAGCACCGGCCCCTCGCACGGACGGTCGCTCTCGATCTTCGCCGTGATCTCCTCCCCGCGCAACGACAGCTTGAGCGCGACCCCTTCGCCGCGCCACAGCAGCGCGTTGCCTTGGACCGTCAATGCCAGTTTCGGCGTCACCCCTTCCCGGCTGACCAACGGCGCCAGCACCGCGGCGGGCCGCCCGTCCAGCTCCACCCGCGCGCCGGTTCCCTCGCGGGCGGCCCGCACCACCAGGCGTCCCGCGCGCAGCTCCGCCCAAGGCCTTGCCGCCTCTGCGTCAATAATAGAAACAACCCGGTGAATCGGCGGCAGCCCGGCCGAGGCCACGGCCAAATCAAACGCGCGAAACGGCGCGTCGCCAGGCGTGATTTGGAAAAACTCCCCGCTGGCGCCCGGCTCCAGCCTGCAGGCCTGGCCGCCCATCGTGAACGAAATCGTTTCCGCGCCGTAATTCTTCAGCCGCGCGCTCACCCTGGCCCCGTCGCTGTGAACCGATTCAATCTCCAGCGGGTGCAACGTTTCCCGCGCGGCTTCCAACCCTTCCACCTCGATCACCCCTGGGCCTTCGGCCGGGTCCAGGCGCAATCGCCGGATCGTTCCTTGGGCCGCCAGCGCCACCCGATAATCGTGCCACTGATGGTCATGCCACAGGTGGAAATGCTCGCTGTGCGCCTCGTCGAAACCCTCCATCGTCCCCTCCATCCAAAAAATCTGCCCGTTGCCGCCCGCCGCGCATTTCAGCCGCAGCCGCGCCGTGACCGCCCCGTCCATCTGCACGGGCGGCCCGATCAAATACGGATCATCGCCGCTGCTTTGAATCCGCAGCACGCCGCCGGCATTGTCAATCACACAATCGTGCGCCGCCCTCCACCCCGCCGCGTCCGTCTGAAAAGTCCACCCCGCCAATCTCTCGCTTTTGACGGCCGCTCGCGGGTAAGGAATGACCTCCTGCGCGGCAGCTTGATCTGCGGTTTGAGCTGCCCCCTCGCCCGCCGCTGCCTGGCACAACCCCAACCCAACGGCGAGCGACGCGCCCATGTGCTGGATAACTTTCACCCTTCCATCCTGACCCGCCCCTCCCCTCCTGCAAGTTTTTTCCGGCAATCCTCCTCCGATAACCAATAACCAATTCTCAATGACCAATTCTCAATCCAGATGTCCGCCCTCTTGAAGTGTTACTGAGGAGACGGTGGGAGTTGAAGGAAGGCAGCGAAGGCTGCTTTTTGGGTTGTCAATCTCGCTTTTCCTGGGTTGGCCGGGGAGCAGGAAGGGTGCCTCCCGAGCTTCCCCTGTCCCCAGCGGCAGGTGTTGCCGGCCAATCACGCCCCAATACCGGCCCGGCTTTTGTTCCAGCACCGGCATTTCCTCCTTTTTGGCCATCACCCACGACGAAACCAAACTCGCGGAAGCTATTTTAAGGGATTGACGGCGGGGACGCCGAGGGCTTTGAAGTGGTCAACGTCCACCGTGGCAACGGTCAAATCTTCCAACGCGGCCACGGCGGCATGAAGCCCATCGCCCAGCGGCACGGTTTTTCCTGCGCGGCGGGCACCGGCCAGCAGTTCACCCGCCTTTTCGCAAACTTGATGATCGAGTGGCACGGATTCTAAAAGTGAAACAAACGAGTCCCAATAGTTCTGCCAGCGTTGTTCCTTGTCCGCATCCGTCAAAGGCTTGCCCGCGATGTATTCCGCGACGGTGGCGTCACAGATAAGAACTTCATGCCGGGCGGCGACCACCCATTTGCCCAGATCAAAGTTTCTGCGCTCGCCTTCAACGAGCAACGAAGTGTCAAGCAGGATTCTCATTTCGCCTTGTCAGTGGCGGCGAGGTTGGCGGAGATTTCCTTGGCCGTGTCAGCGCCCAAAGGTGCGCGGGAACCGTAGAGCCTGGCAAAGGCGTCTGCGCTCATGCCGGCTCTTTTTATGCGATGCGCTTTTTCAGGGGTGATGAACCAACCGCCCGGCTGTTCATGAACAATATAATGGCGGCCGTCAACCAATCCGCGAATGGTCAACCGGCTTTTGTCAGCTTTGGCTACCGTCGTCATAGGGGAAAATTCCCACAAAGAAATGCGGCCGTCAAGTGCATTTCTGACCATGTTCTGAAAATGCTGAAAATGCTTCACCCCACCGCAACCAACTGCTCGGATCGGTTGAGGCTCGATCAATTTCGGAGGACGTTCCATCCAGAACTCGACGTTGCAAACCAGCTTGGCCGTGAAATCTTCCGACCACAATTGGCTCTTGCGCGGGTATTTCCGCTTCTCCGGCAGCGGGTTCGCCAAACGGTGACGCTGATAAAACACAATGGAATTTTGACAGGATTAACAGGATGGACAGGATGACGATGGGATTCTTTTCTGACTCCGTTCGAAATCCTGTAAATCCTGTTCATCCTGTCCAATCCTCTTTTCCTGGGTTGGCCGGGGAGCAGGAAGGGTGCCTCCCGAGCGTCCCCTGTCCCCAGCGGCAGGTATTGTCACCGCGTACGGCCGCAGAGCCGGCGAGCAGTGGTGCTCGCTGTCCGGTTCTGCTCGTTTTATCTCGCCGCGGTGCCGCTCCGGTGTCACTGGCCCTCCTTGTTCGCAATGAAAAAACTTGAATCAGGCCATGTTCTGTGGGAATTTCCCCACATGAAGACATTGCCCGTGGATGACCGGCAGCGGGTTCGGCTCCCCAAAGCGAAGGCGGGGCAGGTTTTCGCATACGAACCGAACTTGGACGGAACGATAAGACTTGTTCCGGTGATCCCAAAGCCCGGACCGAGGCGGGTTGTTGCCAAGCTGGTCAAACGGGGAGGCGGGCTGTTTTTCCAGGTTCCCACCGGGTACACGCTCGACC
>JBEKUQ010000305.1:0-4544 GCA_049514835.1 Verrucomicrobiota bacterium
ACAACAACATGCACGCGGAAATCGTCAACGGCATGAACGTCCTGGCCGTGCGCGACGCCGTGCTGCGCGCCGCCCAGCTTTGCCGCGATGGCAAAGGTCCCGTCTTTCTAGATGTGAGTTGCTACCGTTACTGGGGCCATTCCCTCAGCGATCCCCGCCACGAATATCGCACCAAGGAAGAAGAAGCCTCCTGGAAAGCGATTGACCCCATCGCCGCCTTCAAGCAGGAGCTGCTCCAGGCCGCCGTGCTCGACGCCCCGGGTCTTGCCGCCGTGGAAAAACGGGTCGCCGCCCGCAACGCCGCCGCCGCCAAACGCGCCGCCGCCGCCGCCGATCCCGAGGCCAAGGAAGTCATCACCTTCATGTACACCGACACCAAGTGCGAGACCGTTCCCGCCGAATTCGCCAAGGTCAGCCTCCACGGCCCCCTCCCGGAAATCAAGCGGGTCAACGGCGAATTGTCCTACAAGGACGCCATCAAAGAGGCCCTCGTCCAGGAAATGGCGCGCGACAACCGCGTCATCCTCTTTGGTGAAGACGTGGCCGATTACGGCGGCGCGTTCAAGGTCACCAAGGGTTTGCTCGAAGCCTTTGGCCGCGATCGTGTCTTCAACACCCCCATCAGCGAAGCCTGCATCTGCGGCGCCGGTTGCGGCGCGGCCATGAACGGACTCCGCCCCGTCGTCGAACTGATGTATTTCGATTTCGCCCTCATGTCTTCCGACCAGATCAGCAATCAGGCCGCCAAATGGCATTACATGAGCGGCGCGCAAACCGAGGTCCCTCTCGTCATCCGCGCCTCCGCCGGCGCCGGCAAGGGCTACGGCGGCCAGCATTCCCAGACTCTCGAATCCATCTTCTGTCACATCCCCGGCCTTTACGTCGTTTACCCGGCCACGCCCGCCGATGCCAAAGGGATGCTCCAATCCGCCATCCGCGACAATAACCCCGTCCTCTTTGTCGAATCCCAGGGCCTTTACTCTATGAAAGGTCCCGTGCCCGAAGGCGATTTCCTCGTCCCCCTCGGCGTCGCCGACATCAAGCGCGCCGGCGGCGACATCACCCTCGTCGCCTGGGGACCTTTGGTCCACGACTGCCTCAAGGCCGCCGACCAATTGAAATCTCAAAAAAATGTCAGCGCCGAAGTCATTGATCTCCGCAGCCTCGTGCCGCTCGATTTGGACACCGTGCTGCGCTCCGTGCAAAAAACCGGCCGCTGCGTCGTCGCCAGCCAGGCCGTCCACATCGGCAGTTACACCGGCGAAATCGCCTCCACCATTGCCGACGCCGCCTTTGATTACCTCGACGCCCCCGTCAAACGCGTCGGCGCCAAAAACGGCATCGCTCCGCAGTCGCACATCCTCGAAGCCGCCTTCCTGCCCAACACCAACGATATTCTCGCCGCCGCCAACTCCATCCTCTAAGCATCATGGTCACCCCCATCATCATGCCCAAGTTCGGCCAAATGACCGAAGAAAGCTCCATCGTGGAATGGCTCAAGAAGGAAGGCGATCTCGTGGCCAAGGGCGACATTCTCTTCACCGTCGAAACCGACAAATCGGTCATGGACGTGCAAAGTTTCGAGGCCGGCACGCTTTTGAAAATCGTCGTGCCCCCGCGCGTCAACGTCCCGGTGCAAAGCACGGTTGGCTTTCTCGGCCAGCCCGGCGAAGCCGTGCCCGCCGTGCCCTCGCCGCCGCCCAGGCCCGCGCCAATCGCGGCCTCCGTCCCCCCCGCGCCGCCTTCGCCTTCGCCGCTGCCCGCCGCGCCCATGGCCGCCGCTTCCATTCCCGTCGCTGCCCCTGCCTTTCTCGCGCCGGCTCCGTCTGCCCCCGCCCTCTTCCGCATCAGCCCACGCGCGGCGGCCCTGGCCAGGAGTTGCGTCATTGACCCGTCGCCCATCAAAGGTTCCGGCCCGCTGGGCCGCGTCGTCGAACGCGATGTCCAGCGGTATCTGGAGTCGCGCGGCTACCACCATCTCCGCGTCACTCCCGCCGCCAGGGAACTTGCCGCCAGGGAAAACGTGGACCTGCTCGCCGTCCGGCCGGGCGACGGCGGACGCGTCTCCCTCGCCGACGTCCAGCTCGCCCTCGCCGAAAAACCCAAGCCCATGTCCCGCCTCCGGCAGATCATCGCCCAGCGCCTCACCCAAAGCTTCCGCGACACCCCGCATTTCTACGTCACCGTTTCGGTTGACATGACGGACCTGCTGGCCTGTCGCGCCGAACTAAAGGCGGCGGGAGCGCCCTACACCGTCACGGATTTCATCGCCGAGGCGGTGGTGCTGACATTGCAGGAATTCCCCGACGTGAACAGTTCGACCGACGGTAGGACCACGCGCTGGAACAGCCAGGTCAACCTCGGCATTGCCGTTTCGCTGGAACAGGGCCTCGTCGTGCCGGTCATCCGCGCCGCCGGGCAATTGTCGCTGCTGGAACTTTCCCGGAGCACCAAGGCTCTCGCCGAAAAAGCGCGCGTCGGCAAGGCCACGCCCGACGAATTGAGCGGCGGCACCTTCACCATTTCCAACCTGGGCATGATGGACGTGGAAAGTTTCGGCGCCATCATCAACCCCGGCGAAAGCGCCATTCTCGCCGTCGCCAGCACCCAGCCGCGGCCGGTGGTGCGCGACGGCAAGATTGTCGTGCGTCAGATGATGAAACTCACGCTCTCCTGCGACCATCGCATCGTGGACGGCGCGCTCGGCGCAAGATTCATCAACGCCATCAAACAAAAACTCGAGGACATCGAATTATGGAAACGGCTGACGGCCTGAATTCAACTTTTAAGGATGCAAAAACTGAAGCCGTTTAACAGGAGCAAGACAAGGAGCTTTCAACCAACCCTGCCATGTGTTAAACAAAACCCATGAAAACGCTCGACGATTATCTGCTTCGGACGGCGACCCAGCGACTCGTGGCTGAATTCCAGCCGGAGCAAATCTGGCTGTTCGGCTCGCACGCCTGGGGCAATCCGCACGAAGACAGCGATGTGGATTTTTTCGTGGTCATCCCGCACAGCGACGAGACGCCCATCCGCCGCTCGCAACGGGCGCATCGTTGTTTGCGCGGACTGCGGATGCCGAAGGATGTTTTGGTCGAAACGCGGCAGGAGATTGATCGGGTGAAAGAATCCAAGACTTCCTTGGAAAACGCCATCCTGCTGCGTGGCCGGAGGCTCTATGGCTGACCACCTCGTCCCTGAAGCCAAAGCATGGATGACCAAGGCCTGGCGCGATTTGGAAACCGCCCAGCGCGTCGCTTCCGGGCAGCCGCCGTTTTATGACATCGCCGTTTATCACTGCCAGCAGTCGGCGGAAAAAGCGGTCAAGGCGTTCCTTGTTCACCACAGCAAAGCCTACGAAAAGACTCACGACATCGAAGTGCTGGTTGACCTCGCTTGCGAAGCCGACGCCAAATTCAGCCAACTCGCGGATGCCGCCGACGCGTTGACTCCCTGCTGCGGACGACGTCCCTCGGAGCACGATATCAACGCAGTGTCGGTTTTGAGAAACAATTAAGTATCAAACCGCCTTTGTGCTAACACTTCAAGCCAGCCCATTCCGCAGCCATCTTGAAAATCTTTTCAACTCGGCGAAACAAGAATTGTTTGTCGCTTCGCCGTATATCAAAACCCCTGAGGCCGAATGGGTCTGCAACCGCATTGACAAGCTGGGACTCGCGAAAACTTTGCGGATGCAAGTTTTGACGGACGTTCGCAGTTCAAATGTGCTCGGTGGTTCACTTGACGTGGCGGCGCTTCGCATTTTCAACGCCGAATTGAAAAACTGTGAAATCGTCAATCTGCCTCGGCTGCACGCCAAAGTGTACGTCGCAGATGAGACCCACGCGATTGTCACTTCTGCCAATCTGACACCATCTGGCTTGGATTCAAATCTGGAATACGGAATCGGCATCAACGACGCAGAAACCATTCGGGGAATAAAATGTGATTTGCAGCGTTATGCAACTTTGGGGAATCGTTTATCCAGCACCGTTATTATCGAGTTGGAAAAAGTCGCCGATGGTTTGAGAAAAGAATTTCAAGCGATCGAAAGATCCTCAGAAAAACGGTTGCGGCGCAAGTTTAACGAAACGTTGCGGCAAGCAGACATTGAGTTTCTGCGTGCTCAAGTCGGAGAACGATCTGCCCACGGCTTGTTTGCCGATGCAATGACGTATCTGCTCACGTCCAATCCAATGAGCACAAGTCAACTGCATATTAAGCTGAAGGGGTTGCTGCCCGAACTCTGTGATGACAAAACGGAGTTGGTCATAGATGGCAAACACTTCGGCAAAAAATGGAAGCACATCGTAAGAAATGCCCAAATGTTTTTGCGGAGAAAAGAGGCAATACAACTCATCGGAAAGGAATGGCATGTCAGATTACCAGAAGATCATTAGGCGAGTAACCAATTGCAGCGATGCAGAGGCTATCCAAATTGAGGATGTCATGCGGAATGTGATTTTTCATTCAACTCTCGATTGGCAGACACGCGATGAGTTAGAGTCAGCAGCACGCATGGCTTTTATTATTGTTCGCCA
>JBEKUQ010000306.1:0-4544 GCA_049514835.1 Verrucomicrobiota bacterium
GTTTAATGGCCGGGATGCGGATTGGTTCGCTCCAGTTGGAGTCCAATTTATTCCTGTCGCCGTTGGCCGGTTACACCAACTTGCCCTTCCGCCTGACCCTGCGCGAATTGGGCGGGCTGGACCTCGCCACCACCGATCTGGTCAACGCCCGCTCGCTCCTGGAAAAGAAATCCAAGGCGCTCAAATTGATCGAGACCTGCCCGGCGGATCGTCCGCTGGCGGTGCAATTATTTGGCAGCGTCGCCGGGGAGATGCGGGACGCGGCGGCCTATCTGGAATCCGCCGGCATCTCGGCCGTGGACGTGAACATGGGGTGCCCGGTGCGAAAGGTCTGCCGCGTCGGCGGAGGTTCCGCCATGATGACGGAAATGGAGAAGACCGCCCAACTGGTCCGCGGCATGGTCGAGGCGGTGAAAATTCCGGTCACGGCCAAGATGCGGCTGGGGTGGGACGAGGAGAACTTGACCGCGCCGGACCTGGCGCGGGTGCTGGAAGAGGCGGGGATCGCGGCCCTCTTCGTGCATGGCCGGACGCGCGCCCAGGGATTCGGCGGAGCGGTCAATCTGGCCGGCATCCGCGCGGTCGCGCAGGCCGTCAAACATATTCCGGTGATCGGCAACGGCGACGTCACCACGCCGGCCGCCGCCAAAACGATGCTGGAGCAGACCGGTTGCGCCGGCGTGAGCATCGGGCGCGGGGCGTTTTACGATCCCTGGATTTTCCCGCGGACGCGCCACTTCCTGGCGACGGGCGATTTGCCGCCGGAACCCGGATACGAGGAACGGGTCAAGGTCATGAGCCGGCACCTCGATTTGATGGTCGAGGTCTTTGGCGAAGAGCACGGCTGCCGGATGTTTCGCAAAGTCGGGCCGTGGTACGCCCGGCGCTTCGGCCCGGCCAGGGAATTCAACCGGCAGATCGTCACCCTGTCAAGCAGAGCGGAGTTCCGGGAGATCCTGGCGCGCTACGGCCAGTGGCGCGAACAATTTCTGGGCGAAGACGGCCGGCTCAAGCCCGGCTATCGTCCCGCGCCCCTGGCGGCCTCGTTCATGGAGGAAGGTTCGCCGTCCGCCCAAGGGCGGCAAATCCCCGTGCCCAAGGGGCCGGTGGAAAAATGGTGAATGGGGAATAGTGAATAGTGAATAGTGAATGGTGAATTCAGAATTTCAAAATTCACAATTCACAATTCACTATTCTTCCTGGTTTTTCGGATGATGGTGGTGAGGATGGCCACGAGTTGATTGGCTTCATCCAGCAATTCCGTCAGCCGGGGTGCTGGAACGAGGTTGCTCGCGGCCAGAAGGCGAAGCCAATAATGGGTTTCACGCGCCTCTTTGCACGCGACAGAAAGTTTGCTGGAAAAATCAGCCCGGCTCTGTCCCGCCTGGCCCTCTTCCACGTTGGCGCATATCGAAGTGCCCGAACGTAAAAGTTGATTGGAGAGCGCCCGGCTTACCCCGGGAGTCTGGTCCAGCGTTTGACAAAGCCTCACCACCATCCGCGCAAACTCGAACGTCCGTTCCGGCAAGTCCCGCTTCGGTTGGCGCATCTCTTTCACAATTCAAAATTCAAAATTCACCATTCGCTTTACGGCTGCAACGAAACGGTTTCCCACTGCATGTTGTGCCGGCTGGCGTAGGCGGTGAGCACTTTTTCGTGCTCGCAAAGGACGGCGCGAACCACGGCGGAGTCGTTGGCGAAGCCGGGTTCGGGCAAGGCGTCCGGAATCATGCTGATCTGGCGGTCCGCATAGACCAGGGCAAAAGTGGCGGCCAGCACCGTGGAATAAGGCAGATCCTCCTCCACCCCTTCCGCGAAGTCCTCCACCACGTCCGCCAGAAATTCCAGTTGTTCACTCAGGTGGGGAAAAGCGGGATCGTCGAACTCCGTGAATTTGAGCTTGAGAAAGGGCAGGCGTTTGTGAACGCCCTTCAGGATGTTGGGCGTTATCATACCGGAGCCGCGATGAACAAACTTGGCGATTTCGGGCATGGCTGCAGGATTACCCATCGCGCCGGGAAAGACAACAAGGAAGAGTGAATTGGACTTCCACCGTGTGGAAGGAAGGGTTACAATAGACGCAGTTCGCCAATGCCGGTGCAGAATCCCGGCCTCATTAAGCTGCCGGGGCGGAGGATAGGCCGCGGCACGCCTGTCCTTCGCCGCTGCAAGCATGTCCCTTTTTCTCGTTGGCGGGAATTAATGATTGAATGACAACGCACGCTATGGGCGATTGGGAATTGCTTCAGGCCTACGCGAAGAACCGTTCGGAAACGGCGTTTGCCGAACTGGTCAGGCTTCATGTCAACTGGGTTCACTCCGTGGCCCTCCGCCACGTGGGCGATCCTCAACTGGCTGAAGATGTGGTCCAGTCGGTGTTCGTGCTGCTGGCCCGCAAGGCCCGCGATCTCCGACCCGGCACCGTTCTGGGCGGCTGGCTCTTCCGCACCACCTGCCATGTGGCCGCCCATGCCCGGCGCGCAGAACTGCGGCGCATCAGCCGTGAAACCACTGCCTTCACTATGAGCAATGATACCCATTCTCCAGACAACACCGAGATTCTCTGGCAACAACTCGCCCCTCACCTGGATCTGGCGGTTTCCGCCCTCTCCGAATCCGACCGCTCGGCCATTCTCCTGCGCTTCTATGAAAAAGCGCCCATGCGCACAGTCGGCGAGCGCCTGGGCATCAGCGAGGACGCCGCCAAAAAGCGCGTCAGCCGGGCCGTGGAAAGGATGAGGGACTTTCTCGCGGCACGGGGTGTCAAAATTGGAGCGGTCGTGCTCGCCGGGCTGTTGGCTGAAAAAACGGTCCTGGCGGCTCCGCCAGCAATGGCCGCCGCCGCTGCCAAGATTGCGGTCGCAGCAGGATCGGCCTCCACTTCCGTCATGCTGCCGCCTTTGGCTCGGGAGACTCTCCGCGCCTGGCACTGGGCCAAGGCCAGGCTGGCGGCGGGGGTGGCGGTTTCTTCGGTGGCATTGATCGTGGTCATCGCCAGCATCAGCGCCGTGGTTGGTTCTCATCCGGCGTCACTCACAGCGGCCGCCAATGACCTCCACGCCGGGGAGGCTCGCACGCCGGGCCAGGACCAGAGATCAAGCGCGCTGGCAAAGAAGCCTGCGGTCGCGGGCCGGGCGCGGGACGACTCCGTTCTTGCCCCGCCTGACACCAACAACCTGTCCATCACAGGAAGGGTCATTGACAAATTCACCGACCAACCTGTCCAAGGCGCCACCGTGCGGGTGCGGCGCGAAATCTACTCTGCCACCGAACGTCGCGTGCTGGAGGAAACCGAACATCTGACCGACGCCAATGGCCAGTTCATATTTGACTTGACTCCACAGCAGTCCACCAATCGCTCTACCTACTTGAATTTTGAGGTCGTCCATCCGAACTATGCCCGCCGGCCCTGGGACGGTTATGCCTTGACCATGATTCGCACCAACCAATCTCTCGGAGAACGTCCCTTTTTCCAGCATCTTGACCTGGCTCCCGCGGAAGGCATCAGCGGCACATTGCTCCGCCCGGATGGCGCGCCCGCTGCCGACGTTAAAGTGCTGACCTATTCCAAAGCCGTCAAAACCAACATGGCCGAATATGGTTCATTCGCGGATACCAAGACCGACGCTTCAGGATCATTCCAAGTCAACGTGGTCAAAGGCGGCGAAGCCGTGCTCTGGTTGCTGCCCCAGGATTTCGTCCCCTCCACGCACCTGATCCACCAGCAACGCGGTGATCTCGGCCAGTTCATCCTCGAGGATGGAGTCCGCCTCTCCGGCCAGGTGTTTGACAGCGACGGCTTGCCCGTCAGCCATGTCTGGGTCAATGCCGAACTCTCCGGCGGACCCGCCAAAAAGCCCATAGATATGCCGGTGGCCGACGCGCTGGCGCGCTCCGCCCTGACCGATGCGCAAGGTCACTTCGCCACCGGGCCTCTTCCGCCCGGCGACTACGACGTTTTGATCAGCGAATATCCCCGCGACAATCTTGCCGAAGACCGCACTCGTTATCCTGTGCCGGACGTGTTTCTGCATCAGAAGTTGCAGATTGCAGCAGGGCCAGCCACTCAAACTATGGTGATTCGGGCGGTTCCTCATGTCCTTATCGCCATCCAACAACTCGATGGCCAGGGCCAACCGCACAAGACCCACGCGGTCCATGTTTCAGGGCGCTTGGGCAATACAGCCTGGTGGGGTGAGGGGAGTCCCGATCCAGACGCCAGGATTGTGGTCAAGGTCCCGCAAGGGCTTGCCGATGTCCGCATCTCACTTTCCGTCAACGAACACCAATCCACCCGCTATCGTTGGTCCACTGAGTCCCCCTGGCGCAACGAGCATGACATGACCGCCGCCATTCTCGATCACGATGCCCGGGAAATTTCCGTTATGTATTACACCGCCCCGATTCTCCTCATTCGGGCCGTCGCGGAGGATGGCAGCGCCATTGCGCCTTTCAAGTGCCAGATAAACTATGCCAACGACCGCAAACCATACACCCAGCCGCCGCACTGGATTAACGGCGACTCTGGCGACGTCAATTTCGAA
>JBEKUQ010000307.1:0-4543 GCA_049514835.1 Verrucomicrobiota bacterium
AAAACCCTTCCAAAGCAACCTTTAAATGTGAGGCTGTTAAGCGCGAGGATCACGCGAGGATCACGACGCGAGGATCAAGCGAGGATCAAGACTTGAATTTGTGGCTCTCCTCAGGCATGTTTCCTCCATGTCAACCATGACCATCGAATTGGAATCAGATGCCGTCAAAAAGCTCGAATCGGCCAGATTGAATCCGCAAGAGAGTTTCTCCGATGTGGTCCGACGCGCCGAGTTTCCCTTGAAACCCTGGCCGGCCCGCGATTTGCTGGAAGATTACAAGCAGCGGGCCGGCTCCTCGCCGCTCACCGAAGAGGCCCTGGATCGCCTCTCGGAGGCGCAATCCAATCCATCCCGCAGTCCTTCTCATTGCACTAAGCGTTGATGGAAAGAGTCTGCCTTCTTCATTTTGCTTTCAAAACTCCATACAGCGTAAACGACCCCGCCCGCTCGATCCGCATTTCCACCAACTCCCCGCGCCGCTCCGCCCCGCCCTGGAAAACCACAATCCGGTTGCAGCGCGTGCGGCCCATTTGCCGCGTGGCATTTCTGCGGCTCGGCCCTTCTACCAGCACCTCCAGGCTCTCCCCCACCCGCGCCCCGTAGCGCCGCGCGCTGATCTCATTCACCAGGGCCAGCAGCCGCGCGTTCCGTTCCTCCTTCACCGCCTGCGCCACCTGGCCGGGCAGCGCCGCCGCCGGCGTGTCCTTCCGCGGCGAATACTTGAAGAGATACCCGTTGTCAAATTCCACCTCCCGCGCCAGCGCCAGTGTCGCCTCGAAATCCTCCTCCGTCTCCCCCGGAAAACCGACGATGATGTCCGTGGTGATCCCCATGCGCGGCTGCACCCGCCGCAACTTCTCCACCACCCCCAAGAATCGCTCCCGTGTGCAGCCCCGGTGCATCAACTTCAAGATGCGGTCGCTTCCGCTCTGCGCCGGCAGATGCGCGCTCTCGCACAATTTCGGCAGCCGCCCGTAAGCCTCCACCAAATCATCCCCATAACCCTTCGGGTGCGGCGAAGTGAACCGGATCCGCTCCAGCCCTTCCACCTCCTGCACCGCCTCCAGCAATTGCACAAAACCGGACTTGCCGTTCCGCGCCGGAATTTCCCGCTTCCCGTAGCTCGTCACGATCTGCCCCAGCAGCGTGATTTCCCTCACGCCGCCCTCCACCAATTGCCGGCACTCCACCACGATGTCCGCAATCGTCCGGCTCCGCTCCTCCCCGCGCGTGTAAGGCACAATGCAAAACGTGCAATACTGATTGCAGCCCTGCATGATGCTGACAAACGCCGTCACCGGCCGCGCCGCCGCGCCGCCCGCGCCCCCGTTGCCCGGCGGCCAATGCTCCTTGATCGTCCCCTCGCTCCCCGCCTCCGCCTCCACATCCACGATTCGGTCGCGCTTTCCCGCCAGGATTTCCTCCAGATAATCCGCCGTGCGATGAAACTTTTGCGTGCCGATCACCAGGTCCACGTCCGGCAATTGCTCCAGCAACCGCGCGCCCCGGCTTTGCGCCATGCACCCCAGCACGCCCAGCACCACCTTCGGACGATGGCGCCTGACCTTCGCCGCCAGCGATTGCATTTTGCCGATGGCCTTTCGTTCCGCCATGTCGCGCACACTGCACGTGTTGAGCAAAATCACGTCCGCCGCCCCCTCGCTCGCCGCCAGCGAATATCCTCTGGCCGCCAGTTGCGCCGCCACCGCCTCCGAGTCCCGCTCGTTCATCTGGCACCCATAAGTCTTGATATAAACACTCGGCACGACAATTAATTTCGATTTGTCCATTCCTCGTTTCCCGTTCCAATACGCTATTCCCTCATCCCTTCCGCGTCCAGCCCCACCCTCCCGCACCACTCCCGGTAAGCCCCCGGCGCGATCTCCGACGGCTTGATTTCACTGCGCCCGCCCCAAAACACATTCGTGTAACTGACCGCGATTCCGCGCTCCCGCAAATGCCGGTCAATCGCCGCCTTGTGCTCCAGCAGCGCCGCCTTTTCCATCCCGTGCGCCACCCCCATCACATTGACGTTGTGAAATTCCGGGCCGCCCTCCCGCCAATAGGCGTGCGTCATAATGTAATGCCGCCCCACTTCCCGCCCCGCCTCAATCTCCTCTCCCGCCGGCACCGCCCAATGAAAAAGCCCGTTGAAGCGCGTCACCCGCTCCCCGTCCTTCAGCGGCTTGGCATGTTCCAGAAACGTCGAGAAGCGCCCGATGATTTTGCGCCGGTCCAGGGCTTCCGCGACTTGATAAAACCGTTCCAGCGGCAAACCCGTTTCCTCCGCCCGGCCCCGCCACAAGTCCCGCGAAATTTCCTCCGACGCGAATTCCCGTTTCAGCGCGGTCAACACCACCCATTCCACGTCACTGAGCTGCGCCACCGCCACGTCCAGGACCTCCGCCGGCTTCTCCGCTCTGGCCCCAGGTTCCAGCCCGCGCCGCCGGATATGTCCCACCCCCAGCGCAAAAAGCCGCTTCGCCGGCATCAGCCGGAAACGTTCCGCCCCGGTTTCCTTCGCCAGAAAATCGCAATGCTTCCGCAGTGAAAATCCCTCCGGCACTTTCAGCGTCGTCCACAGCTTGTAATTCGATCCCGCCGCCGCCGTCTCCGTCGAGCGCAGCACCACGTGCCCGGAGAACGGGTCCCTTTGGAACATGTAATCAAACGCGCCCTCCAGCTTTTCCGCCGGCACCTGCCACGCCACCAGCGAGCCTTGGGCCAGGTTGGTCGCCAGCAACGTCTGCCGCACGCGGCGGATCGTTCCTGCCTCCAGCATGGACCGCAGGCGTGCCATCACCTCCTCCGCCCCCACCCCGCTTTGCCCGGCGATTGCCCCCACCGGATCCCGTTGAAACCCCTGCAATCTATCCTCCGATACCGCCAGAATGCGCGCGTTGACCGGATCGCTGATCTCAAATGGCACTTTCATCGAATTCTCCGTGCTCAGGCGGGCACTCCCCGGCCCGCCGCGGCGCGCGCCCCTTCTCCCAAGGCTGGGACGTTGCCCTTCATCTTCCCTTCGCCCCCTCACGCCGCCAGCCGCTGCAAAATCGCTTTTTGGCAGTGCAGCCGGTTTTCCGCCTCCTCAAATATAGTTGACGCATGCGCTTCGAAGGTGGCCTCGTCAATTTCCTTCCCCCGATACGCCGGCAGGCAGTGCATCACCAGCGCCCCCGGCCGGGCCAGCTTCACCACGCGCCCGTTGATTTGGTAACCCGCCAGTTCCCGCAGGCGCTCCTCCGCCTCCGCCTCCTTCCCCATCGAAACCCACACGTCCGTGTAGAGCAAATCCGCCCCTCGCGCCGCCTCCCGCACGTCTTCCGTGCAAATCACCCGGCCCCCCGCCCGCCGCAAAATCTCCGCCCCCGGCTGATATTTCTTCGGCGACGCGATGCGCAATTCAAATCCCAGCTTCGCCGCCGCAAAAATCCAGGACGCCGGCACATTGCAGGCCCCGTCCCCGACAAACGCCACCACCTTGCCCTGGATCGCGCCGCGCTTCTCTTGAAATGTGAAAATATCCGCCAGGATCTGGCAGGGATGCTCCTCATCGGTCAGCGCGTTGACCGTCGGAATCCCCGAATACTCGGCGAACTCCTCCACGTCCTTCTGCGCATAGGTGCGGATGACCGCCCCATGTATCATCCGCCCCAAAACCCGCGCCGTGTCCTTGATCGGTTCGCCCCGCCCCAACTGAATTTCCGCCGCGCTCAGAAACATCACCTGCCCGCCCAGCTCCCGGATGCCCACCTCAAAGGAGACCCGCGTGCGCGTGGAAGACTTGGCGAACATCAGCGCCCACGTCTGCCCCCGCAACGGCTGCACGGCATGATGCCCGCGTTCTTTCTTCATCGCCGCGCTCGCCGCCAGGATGCCTTCCATGTCGGACCGCGCCAGCTTCTCCAGACTCAATAGGTTCTTCATGGGGATAACTTGGCCACCACCGATTCAATAATCCCTATCCCCTCCTCCGCCTCCTCCTCCCGCCAATTCAACGCCGGCAAAATTCGGATGACATGCGTGCCCGACGGCACCGCCAGCGCTCCCGCCTCGTGCAGACGATTGATGAACTGGACCACCGGCGATTTTTCACTCGCCGCGAAGGCCGGTATTCTCGCCGCCAATTCGATTCCGATCATCAGCCCAAGCCCGCGCACCTGCTGGATCACCGCCGGATACTTCGCCGCCATCCGCAACAATTCACCTTTGCACCAGCCGCCCGTCTTCCGCGCGTGGTCGGCCAGATGATCGCGCTCAATGACCTCAAGGATCTTCAGCGCCACCGCGCACGCCAGCGGCGAACCTCCGTAAGTCGTGCCGTGCGATCCGGCATCCAGCAAATCCGCGTACGGTTCCCGCACCCAGAATGCCCCCATCGGAAAACCGCCGCCCAGCGACTTGGCCATAGAAATTCCATCAGGCAGAAATCCAGCCGCCTCCTCCCCCGATTTCTCCTCCAGGATGCGCTGGAAACTCTGAAACCGCCCTGTGCGAAAATGCCCGCACTGCACGCCGTCCATCAGCAGCAGCAGCTTCT
>JBEKUQ010000308.1:0-4540 GCA_049514835.1 Verrucomicrobiota bacterium
CGCAGATCATCCCGCCGCCGTCGTCCTCCGCCCCCTGGCCGACGTCCCACGAGTCAATGTGGCCGCTGACAAGCACAATTTCCTCCGGCAGTTCCCGGCCCGTGACTTCGGCGATGAGATTGCGCGACCGCGCGTCCGGCAGGGTGGCCGCGCTCATTTGCAGATGCACCACGATTTTTTCGCCGCGTTCCTGCATCCGCTGCATCATGTCGGCGTCCTCCACCGTGAGGGCCGCGTGCGGAATCTTGGCCACGCCGTTGCTGTACATCATCGCTCCGGTGTGCGGCGTTTTCAGCGAAAACGGTGTGACCGACCGGATCAAGCTTGCCACCGCCCCGGCCTTGGCCGCTTCCACCGCGCCATCCCGGCGGATCCGGACCGTTCTCCCGTAGCTCTCATACGGCTGGTTGATCAGCACAATTTTCCCGGCCGCTTCCGTGGCGCGCTTCTGCAACTCGGCGAAATTGGTGACCACCAGCACCTCGGCCGTGAGGCCCGCCGCCGGTGTGCCGATGCTGTTGCCCAGGCCGAGCATCGGCAGCCCCACCCGGCGCGGCTGCAGCATCTCCGCCGATTCCGCCCCGCGCACCCAATGGGGCACCAGGACCTCCTCCCCATGCACGTGGTCCAGCCCGTCCTTCTTCATTTCCTGCACAATCCAATCCAGCGCCGCTTCCAAATTGGTCGAGCCGGCCTGGCGCGGCCCAAAGGTGTCGCACAACTTGGCCAGCCGCCGAAAAGCGAAATCCGTGTTGGTGGCCGCGTGCATCAGCCGGTCGGCGGGAGAACCTGCGGCGGCCAGATCATTCTGCGCCGGGGCCGCCATGCCGCCGGCCATCAGGACCAAACTGCCGGCCAAAAACCACCCGGGCGTGAGCGTCATTTTCATAAGCAATCGGACTGCTGTTGTGGCCGTTGATTATGCGACCGGTTGTTCCGAGGACAAGCGCATACTGGCCGGCGTGTTTTCCATTTCCGGGCGTATCCGGGCGCAAGGCGGAATTCCTGGAAAAGTCATTGAAATCGCGCCCGTGGCGCTTTAAAGTCCTGCTTGACGGTCATGGCCGGGGCGTAGCGTAGCTTGGTAGCGCGTCTGAATGGGGTTCAGAAGGTCGTGAGTTCAAATCTCACCGCCCCGACCATTTTTATCTGCGAAATATTCTCGATTTACTCTCGTAAAAGTTGCATTTTTGAAACACCGTCGAATGCTCATTAAGACCAGAGAAAATGGCCCAACAGCGGCTAACAGCGGAGTTGTTTTCGTTTTTCATTTTTGAAAAATAGCTTCTGAACCAAATTCAGAAGCACACGATGTTCTGGCTCGTCCCGATGCAGCCATCACCTAATCGTGTTTATTTCTGGTGTGCAGTTTTCCGAATCTCCCTTTCCGCCTGTCCCCAGTCCTCGGCTGCATGACCGTCCTGCTTGCCTCGTCGCTCATACAATTCATAGGCTCGTTTGGCGATCTGCGGGGCCACATCGACGGGTTTCTTCGCGACGACGCTAAGAACTCGCCATTTAATCATTGCGACCTTCACGGCGTCGTTGAGGATCAGGCACGAAACCATCGCATAAGCGAAAATCGTGAGCGTCTGCGACCAAGACAATGGCATGAGTCCCGGAAGACCCACGCGCGTCAGAATGGTGCCCGCGATCGCATCCGCCGCGATAGCCGACAGGAAGGTCTTGCTGGGCATCGTCGCCCAGAACCAGTGTCGCTCCCGCGCGGACACCACGGAAAACACGGCAAAATAGAGCAGCATCAGGAAGCTGAAGGTGTAGAGGGCATTGTTGTTGGTCGCCAAACCGAAATGCGACCACCCGAACCACAATAGGAGCAGCGTTTCAGCAACCATGGCGACACCCAGCACCACGGACACGGTGATAAAGCCTCCGATGTTCCACGTCTCCGGTTGTTTGGATGGGCGGACGTTGTCGGTGGCCAGGGAGATTTTCGCAAAGTCCGTCATGAAAACCAGCAGCAGCATGGCAAAGGCGGACACGACAAACTTGCCGGTCACCAGGAACGCAATGGCCACAAAGGCCGCCTTCAGGATGGTCCGGCTGATCTTGTTGATGATCCAAGTCAGAATGCGTTGGTAAATCGTCCGCCCCTGCTCGACCAGCGCCACGATGTTCGTCAGCCCCGCTTCGGTCAGGACAACGCTCGCGGCACCCTTGGCAACGTCGGTCGCGGTGCTGACAGCGATGCCCACTTCGGCCTGGCGCAATGCGGGCGCATCGTTGACGCCGTCGCCCGTCATGCCAGTGACATGCCCCGAAGCCTGGAGGTGCTTCACCACGGTATATTTGTCCTCTGGAAACACTTCCGCGAAACCATCGGCCCCCGCGAAAAGATCAACCGTCTGGTTGCCAGCCTTCAGGTCCGCCATGTGCCGGATGTTGGGCAGACCGACTCCACGCCCGATCTCACATGCCACCGGCAGTGCATCACCAGTGAGCATCTTCACCGGAACGCCGAGGCCGTGGAGTGTGGCGATGAGTTGCTTGGCGTCCGGTCGTGGCGGATCATACAACGACACCAATCCGATCAGCGTTGGCGCACCCGTCTCTGGGCCGCGTGCCACGGCCAGCGTCCGATAACCCTTCGAGGCCGCCGCGCTTACCCTCCCCTCCAAAGCCTCGATGGCGGGGGGCTGGAATCCACAAGTCTCGGCGATGGTGCGCATGGCGCCTTTCATCACGCGCAACCGCTGCCCGTTCTGCTCGACCACGGCTTCCGTCCGCCGATTCTTTGCATCAAACGGCGCGAACGAGACGGGCGTGACCTTGGGAAGATTGTCGAAAATGTGCCGGTCTTTCGCGGCGGTGAGGAACGCGTGGTCAATTGGATCCTGATTGGCTTCCTGCGACGCCAGTGCGCCGGCGACCAGCACGTCGGCTTCCGTAGCGTGCTCCAGCGGGATGACGCCGGTAACAGCGAGTTGGTTCATCGTGATCGTGCCCGTTTTGTCCACGCACAGCACGTCCATCGTCGCGGCATCCTCTGCGGCACTGAGACGTGTGACAAGAACACCAAGCTTTGCCAGTTCCTTTGACCCAACGGCCATGCTGACGGTGAACATGACGGGGAGGGCGACCGGCACTGCGCTCATCAACAGAACCAGCATGAGCGAGACCATCTCCAGGAGCGGCGAGCCGCGGATCAGCGACAGCACAATCACCATGCAAAGCAGCGCCCCGACGATGACGAACAGCCAGCGGACGACCTTGGCCACCACCGCTTCAATGTGAAGCTTCGGACGCGCCTCCTGGACAAGTTGCGTAGTGCGGCCAAAATAGGTCTTCGCCCCGGTCAACATCACAACCCCGTTGCCTTCGCCCCGCCGCACGACAGATCCCGACGAAAGCACTTCACCCGGCTTCTTATCTGCGTCCTTCGACTCGCCCGTGAGCGCCGACTGGTCGATACTCAACGCTCCGGTGAGGAGTTTTACGTCTGCCGGGATGATGTCGCCCGGGCGCACGCGGACAATGTCGCCGGGGACCAACTCGCGGGCGGGTATGACCTGCCAGCTTGAATCACGCCGGACGCGCGCATTGACCTGCAACCGTTTTCGCAACGCCTCCACGACTCCTGCGGCCCGGCTTTCCTGCATGAAGCTCAACACGGCATTGACCACCAGCAGCGCGCCCACCACAACGAGGTCCGAATACTTGCCGAGTGCGGCCGACAGAACCATGATCAATTCGAGCATCCACGCCGAGATTCCCCAAAACTTCTTTAGGAACATGAGGGCCGGATGCCCTTTCTTCTCGGCCACTTCGTTGTAGCCGTTCTCCTTCCGTCTGTTGTCCACCACAGCGTGCGTGAGACCGGTGTCGGGGTTCACATTGAGCGTGGTCAACGTGTCGGGGACCGACGCGGCGGCGATGTCAGGGGCCTTCGCCGTTGTCGCCTTCATGGGTGAGATTGCCGCTGCGGGTTTCTCGATGACTGTTTTCATGGTAACTTTGGACTGCGGACAGGCCATTATACCATTGCATTGGCTGACGCAAAAGCCTGCTGCTCTCTCAAAGATAATGCGGGAAAAAGTCCGCTCGCTATGGGGTGTAACCCCACCGTCATCATAGATTTCGGTTGCAATAAATCGTGATACGATATATCATAAAGTTGCGGATCGGTCGTGTTGCTCTGCCAGGCGAGATTCTAAAAATTGAAACTTAAAAACGAATTGGCCGATTGTTTAGCGGATTCTCGCTCCGCGAGGCGGGTGGATCTGCATTCGGCTTTGGCGATGCCCATCGGTGCCATCAGCGCCGTGGTCGCGAAGGCACTGATCTGGTTGATTGCCATCCTGACCAATCTTTTCTTCGTGCCCCGATTCGCGGCGGCTTCTGCAACAACGCAGGAAACCAATCTCGGATATTCTGAACAGACGAAAGCGCCGACCCCGGCAGTCTGACCAAGGAAAATTATGACAAATCAGCAACCACTGCAACGGTCTGAAATTGGCATCGTGGGTTTGGGGGTGATGGGGCGCAATTTGGTGCTGAACATGGCGGACCACGGTTTTTC
>JBEKUQ010000309.1:0-4536 GCA_049514835.1 Verrucomicrobiota bacterium
CTGTCAGTTTGACAGGGGCCGTTTCCGTCGTGAACGGCTGCGGCCCGACCGTCGAGTCCGGCCAAACCACCTTGAAGGAGGATGCAGGATTCTGGTCGTCGAGAACCAAGCCATAGTTCCAAGGCGAGTCTGGAAACACCTCCCACTCCGGCCAGTTGGGATTGTGCCCTCCGTAGGAGGCGAACCGCTCTTTGATCTGCAGCGAGAAACTCAAGGGACCGTAGCTGACGGAGGCGGCCCCCTGGTTCTTCTCCCACCGCCGCACGGCCAGCTTCATCGGCAGGCGCAAGACAACGCTGTCGCCGTCATGCCACTCCCGCTCGCATCGGATGAAAGCCGACGGCCTGGATTTCACGCCGGAGACCGCACCGTTGACGCTCACCTCGGCCGACTCACACCAGCGGGGCACGCGCAGATAGAGAGGAAACCTGGCCGGCCTGGCGGCGGCGAAGGTGAATTTGACAGTGTCTCGAAAAGGGTAACCGGTGTCTTCAGTGATCTTGACCGTCTCGCCGTTGCCGGCCTTGGCGGTGACTTCGCTGGCGGCGTAGAGCGAGGCGCACAGCCCGTTGTCCGGGGTCGCCAGCCAAAGTTCCTCGGCATAGTAAGGCCAGCCTTGGGAGACATTGTGCTGGCAGCAACGATAGACCTCATAGGGGCTGTAGGAAAACATGGTGCCGCCGTTCTGGATTTCGGGGGACTTGGTGTTGCGGTCCAGCACGATCTGGTTGGCGCAAGTGATGTAGTGCAGCGCCTTTTCGTCCGGCGTCATCGAGGCGGGAAAAGTGTTCAGCGCGATGTCCTCGCAACGATCCGCCCACGCCGGCTGTCCGGTGATCTTGGTCAGCATCTGGCAACTGTGCATCAATTCGACGATGCCGCAGGTTTCAATGCCGCCGCGCGGATCGGTGCAGCCGGGCCGCGAATTTTCGTCGCCGACAAATCCGCCGCCGGGGAACTGGCCGTAGGTGTCAAACACCGTTTGGTAATTGCGCCCGGCGGAGGCCAGATGGAGCGGGTCGTGGGAGAGCATCCAAAACTGCGTTCCGGCGCGAAAGCCCTGGGCGACGTTGACGTTGTGCCAATTGATAACGTCCGCGTCCCACCGCGCCATGCCGGCATGAATCTTGCGGGCCAAATCCAGCAGCCAGGTGTCCCCCGTCCGGTTGTAGAGCCAGAAGACACTTTCCAGGTTGTCGCCGGCCCGGACTTTGGGCCAGTAACCTTCGCCGAAGGCGCTTTGGGGAAGCGAGTTTTCCCATTTGAAATAGCGGCTGAAGACGGCGATGACCCGCGGGTCGCCGGTGGTTTCGTAGTAAGATTGCAGGGCGTTGAGGATGGGCATGTGGGGCCAAAGATCGGGTTTGCCGGAAAGGTTCTTGAGCAAATCCCGCGGGCCGAACCAGCCATCCTCGCGTTGGGAGGCCATGATGGCCTTGATCCACTTTTCCGCCTCGCTGGTCACGGCCTGGTCGTGGAGGACGTACCCCAGATCCCCATAGCCTTTGAGCCAGTAGGGCATTTCCTCCCAGCCATTTTGGCCGCGCCCCTGCGGGTCGGTCCAGGCGTTGTTGGTGAAATTGAGCCAGGGCGAAATCTGCTCCAGATGGCCGGTCATGCCATCCCGCTCCATCTCAAGCTGGCGGCGGAGCCAGCCGCGCGGAATGATGGAACCGATGGGGAGCTTGTAAAACGGCGACGATTCCAGGGGCGGGCGGTTGCCAAGATAGAGAGAATTGGACGAGGTGGAAAGCGGGCGCTCCACCACGGCAATCTGGCCCACGGCGGCGGTGGCCGATAGCAGCAAGCCGCAAACAACCCGGAAGGCAAAGAAACAGCTCATATTGGGCATGTTAAAATTGCCGCTGATGGTTGTCCATCCCGCAGCTTGGACCCAAAACCTCGCCTTGCACTCCGCTAGCGCGGCTGGATGAGCCGTACTATTGATATGGAATAGAAAAGAAGCGGTCGGCGAGGGAGCCGACCGCGACATGCCAGGGCGCATGTGCTCCCCGCGAACATGAAGGTCCGTCGGCGAGACGCCGACGGGTGCAACCGAGACGGTCGCGCTTCCCGGGAAGTCGGTGATGATTGGGGACCGGGTTGCGGCTGAGGAAGAAGTCACGGCTCGACGGAGTCTCGCCCTACCGTGGTTGTTGGCGGGGCGGCGGCGGCCAGGCGCATGGCGGCGAAACCGGCGCGGCCGGCTTCGACGGAAACAGGGGCGGTGCTTTTTTCGTCGGCCAATTCCAGAAGATCGGCGGGGAGTTCCTTCAAGAAGGGCGACGGATGGCAAGGCACGGGCTGGCCGAATTTCTTGCGCGCGGCGCAATGGCTCAGCGTCAGGGTCAGCATGGCGCGGGTCAGCGCCACGTAAAAAAGACGGCGCTCCTCGTCCAGAGTGCCGTCGGCTTTGGACCTGGAATGGGGGAGCAAACCATCCTCCAAGCCGACGATGTAAACATGGGGGAATTCCAGCCCCTTGCAACTGTGCATGGTGATGAGGGTGACCGCCTCGCCGGTCTGTTCTTCTTGGTCTTCCCGGTCGGAGTCCAGGGCCAGATCATCCAGGAAAACCTCCACCTGCGCGGCGGTGTTGCCGGCGGTGGGGCCGAGGGTGGCGAGAAGTTCGCGCAGATTGCGCACGCGGTTGTCGGCGGCGTCCGGGTTTTTTTCGCTGCGGCGCAAATCGGCTTCGTAATCAATTTCGCGGACAAAACTTTCGGCCCATTGCCGCGGGGAAAGAGCGCCTTGGAGCAGGAGAGCCTGGTGGCGCTCGATCAAGGCGGTGTAAGCGGCGACGGCGGCGCGCGTTCTGGGGAGGAAGGCGGCGAGCACGGCGGGAAGTTTCATGGCGGCAAAAACCGGGCAGCCGTGTTGGTGGCTGGCCGCGAGCAGGCGCTCCATGGTGACTTCGCTCAGGCCGCGGGCCGGGACGTTGGCCACGCGCAGCAGGCTGATGTCGTCGTGGGGATTGATGAAGATTTTGAGGTAGGCCAAGAAATCCTTGATTTCGCGGCGGTCAAAATAGCTTTGGCCGCCGATGAGGTGATAGCGGATGCCGGCCTGGCGCAGGGCGGTTTCCAGCGGGCGCGCCTGCTGGTTGGTGCGAAAAAGGACCGCCTGCTCCCGCCACGGCACGCGCCGCGCCAGCCGGGCGTATTCGATTTGCTCGGCGGTGTGGCGCGCCTCCGCCTCGTCGTCGGCAAAGGCGTGGAGGAGGATTTTGGCGCCGCGCCCCTTGTCCGACCAAAGCTGTTTGGGGCGGCGGCGGGGGTTGTGTTTGATGACGGCGTTGGCGGCGGAGAGAATGGTGGTGGTGGAACGGTAGTTCTGCTCCAGGCGGATGACTTTAACCGCGGGAAAATGTTTTTCCATGTCAAGCAAATTTGCCGTTTCGGCCCCGCGCCAGCCGTAGATGCTCTGGTCGTCGTCGCCCACGACGCAGAGGTTGCCGTGGGCGGCGGTGAGTTGGCGGACGAGCTGGAACTGGGCGGCGTTGGTGTCCTGGTATTCGTCCACCATGACATATCGGTAGCGGGCGCGGCAGGCGGCCAGGGCGTCGGGATGCGCGGCAAAAAGCTGGAGGGTGAGCAGAATCAAATCGTCGAAATCCACGGCATTGCAGGCGCGCAGGGCGCTCTGGTAACGCCGGCTGACATGCTCCGCCAGGGCGGCGGTATTGGGATCGCGGAGGATGGAGGCGCGCGCGCCGCCGTTTTTATGGAGGCTGAGGAGGCGGAGGACCTCGGCCGGATCGGCCTTGGCCGCCTGGTCGGAAATGTGGCTGAGGATTTTTTTGACGGCGCCGAGCTGTTCGGATTCGCTGTAAATAACAAAATTTCGCTTGTAGCCCAGGCGCTCGATGTGCTGGCGGAGGATGCGCACGCACAGGGAATGAAAGGTGCAGATGGCGGGTGGCGGCGTATTGGCGGCGGCGGCGGCCAGATGGGGCCGGCGGGGGAGGAGGCGCCAAACGCGCTCCTGCATTTCGCGCGCGGCCTTGTTGGTGAAAGTCACGGCCAGGATGTGGCCGGGGGCCACGCCCATTTGGATCAGATGGGCGATGCGCGCGGTGATGACGCGCGTTTTGCCGGTGCCCGCGCCCGCCAGAATCAAGAGGGCGCCTTCGGTGGATTGGACGGCGAGGCGTTGCGGCGGATTGAGCGTGGCGAGGATGGACATGGGAGAAAGGCGGATGGCAGTTTTTTTGCCGGGGAAAGGAGGGAAGCGCGCGGCCGAATTGGATTTGAGCCGGTCTGCCGGGCTGGTGGTTAGTGGTTAGCAAGCTGGAGTGACTAGATTATTCAAGCAGGTCGAACAAGATGCCGCTCCTGCCGGAACTAAAAAGAACTTTTGATTATGATTCGACAAGGATACAGCCCTTGACGGGGCTGAGAACGGCGCTTTCGCATATGAAACGGATGGATATTTCGCATGGCGCGGCAGGCTCTCCGGGAACCAGCCGGAGCGATGTTCAAGGTTGAGCGCAATGGCGTCAAGCCCATTGCCCCCATCTCCAATCTTCAAGCAGAC
>JBEKUQ010000310.1:0-4519 GCA_049514835.1 Verrucomicrobiota bacterium
ATCAACAGGCCGGTCATGGCCACGAAGGTGTAGTGGAGCTGGGGATAATTCTTGGCGTCGAGGGGATTGGCGTGGGGAATGTATTTGACGAAATTGGCGTTGGCGCCGGGATGGCATTTTTGACAGGTGGCGACGATGTTGGCCTTGGAAAGATGGGAGGCGGGATTGGACCGGGGCAGCACGTCGTGGTGGCCGTGGCAGTCGTAACAGGCGGCCACTTCGGGGGCGAGGTTGGGGCGGCCCAGCAACATGGCCTTGCCGTGGTAGGTGTCGCGATAATTCTTGAGGCGTTCATCGTGGCAATTGCCGCAGACTTTGTCGCTGGCGGCCTTGAAATTGCTGCCGTCCGGCTCGGTGATTTGATGGGCGGAATGGCAGTCCACACAGACGGGGCCGTTTTGGCCGCCCTTGGCCAGAATCTGGCCGTGGATGCTGGCGTTGTAGGTTTTTTCGATGCCCAGATGGCATTTGCCGCAAGTGGCGGCGACGTTGGCGTGGTTGATGGGGGAGCTGCGGTCCACGCTTCGCCCAATGTCATGGGTGCCGTGGCAATCGTTGCAGGAAGGGGCGACGATCAATCCCATTTTCAGCAGGGCGCGCCCGTGGATGCTGTCGGTGTACTGGCTGGCCACCTCGGGATACTTCATCCGGTACTCGGCGGTGAGGCCGGGATTGTTATGGCATCTGGCGCAGGTGACGGCGAGGTTGAGCTTGAAAACGGGCGAGTCGGCGTTCTTGACAGAACCGATGTCGTGGGCGCCGTGGCAGTCGGCGCAGCCGGCGGCGGCGGAGGCGCCGCGGGCCTTGCTCATGCCGTGGATGCTGGCGGTGTATTGGGAGTTCTCGGAGGGATGGCAGGAGGCGCATTGGGCCGGGGGCAGCCCGGCCGGATGGACCAGGTCCTTGACGGTGTTGTGGCAGTCGGTGCAATTGAGGCGGGCGTGAACGGATTTTTGAAAGGCGTTGGTGTCAAAGAGGGCCAGGGGCACGGACTTTCCAGCGACGGCGCGCGCGGTGGTGGGATCGCGGTGGCACTCCAGGCAATCCTGGTTGGAAATGGTGTCGGCGGCGAGGCGACCCGCCGACATCAAAGACAAGAAGGCCAACGCGCAAAGGGCGTGGCGGGCGGCTCTACAAGCCGCCGTTATGGCAGTCGGTGCATTGGTAAGCTGGGTCATATTCGTCTATGGGATGGGCGAATTTCTGGCCTTGAGCATTGATCTGATTCAACTGCGCGCCGCTGCCCTGGGCCAAAATGAGATGGCAGGCGTTGCAGTCGTTGGCTTTGATCGTGCTCTGGCCGGTGGTGGAAAGGTGTTTGCCGTCATGGCAGCGGAAGCAGCCGGGGAAGTCCTTGTGGCCGATGTTGTCGGGGTAGTCGCGCCAACTGGCTTTCATTTCGGGGAAGAAATTGTTGGTATAAATCTGCTGGACGGCGGCAATGGTGCCGCGGATGCGGGGATCGTTGGGGAACTGCTGCGCCAGGGTGGTGGCAATGGTTTGCAGCGCTTGGGTCTGGTTGGTGTAAGTGCGGCAGAGGACGCCGACGGCGTTGGTCTTGATATAGGGCAGGGAGGGATCAATGTGAGGATCAACATTGGTGAGCGACATGGAGAGGTTGACGGCGCTTTCCGGGGCCTGGAGCTTGTGGGCGGGCCGGTTGTGGCAATCCATGCAGTCCATCGTGCGCTTGGGCATCTGGCTGACGTCATTGGTGAATTCCTTGGTGTGGTATTCGGTGACGACGCCCTGGGGGTCGGTGACGCGGACCCAGGGGATTTTTTGGCGGGCTTGGTCGGTGGCGATGTATTCGATTTTGTTGGCGACGTTCATGTGCCAGTGGATGCCGCCGACCGGCCCATGAGTCGGATCATCGCCGCCCACTTTGAGGAGGAGGCGGACGGAGTAGAGGGAATTGGACTGGTCGGGGAGAAAATAAGAGAGGGTGCGGTCGAGGTTGCCGACGAATTTTTTGGGCCAGTGGCATTGCTCGCAGGTTTCCTGGGCGGGGCGGAGATTTTTGACCGGGGCGGGAATGGGAGTGGGGTATTTGTGGGCCAGGGTGGCATAAACCTGGTAGGTGCCGGACAATTTGGAGCGGACGTACCAGGTGGCGCCCTTGCCGATGTGGCATTCGGCGCAAGCGACCCGAGCGTGCGGGGAATGAAGGTAGGTGGTCAACTCCGGCTTCATGACGGTGTGGCAGGACTCGCCGCAGAACTCGACCGACTCGGTGAAATGATAAGTGTGATAACTGCCCATGGCGGTGAGGAGGAGAAAGCCCACGCTGGCAGGAATGAAGAAGGCGAGCACCCGCCGGTCGTGGGGGCGGGAGAGGTCAACGTTGATGCGCAACGGGCCGGCGCCGCCGCTGATTTTGGCCAAGCGCCTCCGCCAGCGCCAAGCCCCGAAAAGAAGGATCATCAGGCCCGCGAAAAAGAAGGCGGGCGCGACCAGGAAAGTCAGGATGCCGACGTAGGGATTGGAGGCGTAAGCCAGCGTGTCCAAAAAGAACAACAGGAGAAAGGCGAAGATGCTGGAAGCCATGAGCACCAGCCCGGCCAGGGAAACCCAGTTGCGGAACAGGGAAAGCGGGCCGGTGGATCCGGTGGAAGGAGGCGGGCTCATGGGGGTCGGAGGTGTTGGAGCAACGCTTGCGCAACTGCTCCAACAATGCAGAACGTCTCTGGCGTCCTATTTTTTGAAGGTGCGCATGTACTTGACAAGCCCCTTGATCTGATCGTCGGTCATGCCCGTGACCGGCTGCATCAGTGTCTTGTCGTCCTTTTTCAGCCCTTCCTTGATGGACTTGAAGGCCACATCGTCCTTCAAGGCATCCTGCACCTTGGCGTCGGTGTAGTCCTTGCACCCGTTTTTTTTGCCAATGGCGGTCTGGCCCTTGCCATCCGCGCCGTGACACTTTTGGTAGCTCTTTTCATAAAGCGCCTTGCTGTCGTCCTGCGCGGATGCCGTTCCCGCCGCCATCGCGCAGATGGCGGCTGCAACTATCATGCTTTTTTTCATAATTCCTCCGGGAGTCCGGCTTTTTTACGAATTTCCCGGCGGCGAACTCCATCCCGCCGGGAAAGGCAATGGCGCGTCAGGCGCGGCCAAAAGTCAAGCCTGCACCGGGGGTGAAGGCGCGCGCGGCGGGGCGCCCGGGACCACGTTTTCGAGCGTGGGCAGGTCCCGGTCCAAAAAATACTTGATGAACACGGTCAAAATGACAAAAGGAAGGGCGAGCAAGGCGATGGAAAGCCACCAGCCTTCGTGGCCGGCGAACTCCATCTTGTAGCTCATGAACCCGCGCAGGCTCTTGGAAAAGAGCTGGCCGCCAATGACGACGTTCCAGCGCATGGCCAGCACGCCCGCGAGGATGAGCGCGGCGCTGGAGAAGTAAACGCGGCGGCGATTCAATTCGGAGACTTTTTTGCGGACGAGCTGGATGGTTCCCAGGAGCAGGAGCGGGACCAGCGTGCCCAGGCAGGCCTGGCCGATCAGCAGGGTGTAAAACAACTTGCTGGAGGCGACCGACTTGAGCACTTCGATCCCCTCCTCCGCCGAATAGAGGCGGTGCAGCCAGTCCAGACCTTCGATGGCGGCATCCAGAACCACGGCGTAAAAAAGGAAGCTGATCATCAAATCCAGGCACCGCATGTCCGCCGTGATGCGCCGCGCCCAGCACAAGAACATGTAGGCGAAGACGCACAGGGCCATGCCGGAGACAACGGCGGAAAGAATGAAAATAATCGGCATGAGAGGGTTGCCCCACCAGGGATTGGCCTTGATCGAACCGAAAATGAAACCGACATACCCGTGCAGGAGAAAGGCCGAGGGAATGCCGACGATGGAAATGATGCGGCCCATGCGGGCATCCAGGCGGAGGGCCGGCTCGGAGAGATCGGTGACCCCAAGGGTGAAGGCGCGGTAGATGATGGCGCGCAAGCCGACGGCCGTCCGGGACCATGCGACGAAATCACGGCGGTAGTCGAACCAAAGTTCGAGGAGGAGCACGGCCATGAGGTACCAGGCATAGACGAAGCCGAACATGGCCATGGGCGAACTGAAGTGCGGGGTCATCATGATTTCAAAGCAGCGTTCGGGATGGCCGAGGTGACAAAGCAAGGGCAAGGTGGCGCAGAGCATGAAGGCCAGCGCGGTGAGCAGAGCCAGGCGGTAAATCGGCTCGAGCGCCTTAACCTTGAAAACCCGCACCAGCGAAGCCATGATGAAAGCCCCGGCCACCAAGCCGGTGATGTAGGGATAGACGACGATGAGCACGCTCCAGAGAGGATGAAGCGACCGTTCGTTGGGATAAACGTAGCCTTGGAACTGCGGGAGGGCCTCGACGGCGTTGGTGAGAATGTTGGCGTCCATTATCGAACCTCCTCATCCAGGCCGGCATAGATGACGCGCGGGCCGGTGCCCAGGCTCTTTTTCAGCTCTTCCACCTTGTTCTGGTTGATGAACCGCTGCAGCGGATCGTCCGGCACGGGGTTTTTCAGGTCGCCGAAGATGC
>JBEKUQ010000311.1:0-4518 GCA_049514835.1 Verrucomicrobiota bacterium
TCCCACATCGGAGAATTGGTGATGCGCACGTCCGCGATGAGAATATTCCGGCAGCGACAGGGCTGGATGAAATTGGGCCGCAGTCCGCCGCCCTCGCCAAACACCCGTTCCGCCACCGGCCTGCCCGCGTCCGCCTCCTCCATCAGCTTTTGGCTTCCGCCGCCCGCGCCCTGCGCCCGCAGTCCCCACCACGTCTGCGCGCCCGCTCCGTCCAGCGTGCCCGCGCCGGTCACGGCGATGTTCTCCTGCCCGAGGGCATAAATGAGCGGCGAATAGTTCATGCACTCCGAGCCTTCAAACCGGGTGAAAACAACCGGCAGAAACTTCGCGCGGTCGGGACTGAATTGCAGCGTGGCCCCCGCGGCGATGTGCAGGTTCACGTTGCCCAGCAAATGCACCGCGCCCGTGAGAAACGTCCCGCCCGCCACGACCACCCGCCCGCCGCCCGCCGCATGGCAGGCCGCGATGGCCTGGGCGATGGCCTCCGTGCAATCCGCCGCGCCGTCCCCTTTCGCGCCAAAATCCGTGATGGGAAAATCGCGCGCGGGGAATTGCGGCGCCTGGATGCGCGCGAGGATGGCGGGGACGCTGCTCCACCCGTTCGCGCCGGCCGTTGCGCCCGCGTCCTTGGGCGCGGAATGCAGCGCGCACGCAGTGAGGGCGGCTGTCCACAATAAAATGACAGGTTGGATTTTCATTTCAGCGGTGAATCATAATTTCTCCGGCCGCCATCCCCATGTCCCTGGCAATTTATTCGTGGACAAGATTATTGCCTGCTTAAACCCAGCAAATCCAGTTCGGGGCGAAGTTGATTGAGAATCGGCGTTTCCAGCCCCGCGACCACCGGCTTCTCCGGGCCGAGCAAGTCCAGGATCACCACTTCGTTCCGGCCCGGCTTCAGCCAGGGACCGGGCACATACAACGTTTGCGCCGGGCCGATGTTCCAGAAACGTCCCAGGCAATGGCCGTTGACCCACGCCACCCCTTTGCCCCAGGGGCGCATGTCAAGAAAAGTGTCGCCCGGATGCGCCACCTCCACGCGCGCCCGCCAAAACGCCGGCCCCGGCTTTGCCGGCGGCGCGCCGTACTTCAGCCCGCCCAGCATCTTCGCGTCCAGCGGCAAGTTATAGATTTGCCAGCCGGTCAACGGCGTCGCCTCCCCGGCGCCGGCCAGGGTGAAGCCGCCGATCACACCTTTGTGATCGTGAATCTCCACCCCAAAATTCACCCGCCCCGCCGCCTCCACCAAAACATCCAGCCGGGCCGCAATCTGGCGCTCCGGCAGCCGCACTTTGAAGCTGCGGTTGCGCCGGTCCATGAAACCAACCCGCTCGCCGTCCAGATACACAAAGCCGTAATCATGGATGGCCTCCGCCGCCAGCGTGGCCGCCGGGCCGGCCGGCAGCGTCGTCCTGTAAAGAATACAGCCGTAACCCTGGCCGTAGGCCTCCATCGCGCCGGGACGCGCGTCCGTTCTTGGGGAGCGCAGGCTGGCCGGCATCGGCGCGCATTGCGTCGCGTCGGCGGGCGCGAAGGCGATCACCGGGTTTTTCGGCGGCGGATCGGGGATGGTTTCGCCCGGCAGCAAATGTTTGGCGAACAATTCCCGCGTCTGGAAAAACTTGTCCGTGGTCCAGCCCGCTTCGCTGATCGGCGCGTCATAGTCGTAAGTCGAGGTGTCCGGCTTGAACGGATGATCGGCGCCGGACCACAGGCCGAAGGTCGTTCCGCCATGCGCCATGTAGATGCTGAAGGAAGCTCCGGCGTCCAGCATGTAGCCCAAATCCCGCAGATAATTGGTGGTGTTGCCCGTGTGATGCGGCGCGCCCCACGTGTCGAACCAGCCCGGATAAAACTCCCCGCACATCAGCGGTCCCTTCGGCAGAATGCCGCGCAGCGCCTTGAAACCGCCGGCCGGGTCCGAGCCAAAGTTCACCACCGGGAAAAGATCCGCCCGGTAGCCGTTCTTCAAATCGCCGGGCGGATTGCAGGCAAACAGCGGCACATCAAAACCGGCGTCCAGCAAAGTTTGGCGCACCGCCCCCATGTATTCCGCGTCCTTGCCGTAGGAACCGTATTCATTCTCCACCTGCACCATCAGAATCGGGCCGCCATGCGTGACTTGCAACGGCCCCAGCACGCGCCCCACTTCCTTCAGATAATGCCGGGCCGCGTCCAGAAAAAGCGGGTCGCTCGTGCGCAATTTCACCTCGTCATTCTTCAGCAGCCACCACGGCAGGCCGCCCATTTCCCATTCCGCGCAGGCGTAGGGGCCGGGCCGCAGAATCACCCAAAGTCCTTCCTTCTGCGCCAGCCGGCAAAACTCGGCGGCGTCCGCCTGCCCGCTCCAGTTGAACTGGCCGGGCTGCGGCTCGTGCATGTTCCAGAACAGATAGGCGCAGACCGTGTTCAACCCCATCGCCTTCGCCATCCGCAGGCGGTGCTCCCAGTATTCCCGCGGCACCCGCGCCGCGTGAATTTCCCCGCAGCGGATTTGCAGCCGCTGTCCGTCCAGCAAAAAATCGTTCTCGCCGATGGCGAAAGTGTGCCGGGCCGGCGCCGCCGCGGGCGGCTGCGGATGAAAACATCCCGCGCTCAGGCAGAGCAAGGCCGCGGGCAAACCCGTGGAAAAAATGCGTTTCAAGTTCATGTGCAAAAAATGATCCAATCTGAGGAATGCAAGCCAGCCAGCCGTTTGTCAAGGATGGGGAAGAATTTTCAATTTAGAATGTTGAATAGTGAAACCCCGTTTCGCCTCACCTCTTCTTTCCCACGGTAGGGCGAGACTCCGTCGAGCCGTGACTCGATTTCTTTCCCCATTCACTATTCCCAATTCACTATTCTCAATTCACTATTCTCAATTCACTATTCCCAATTCACTATTCCCAATTCACTATTCTCCCCGCGCCATGAATCCCGCCACCAGCGGACGATGATCCGACGCCGTTCCCCAATCCGGCAAATTCAACACGTAAGTCTCCTCGCTCCGCCAGTCCCGTTCCAGGCCGTGGCTGATCAAAATGTAATCAACCCGCCTGTAGGAATCCTCCTTCGCGTAGAAATCCGTCCAGGCCGTGCGCCGCGCCTGGGCGGGAGCGCCCGTCGCCTGCGGGCCATTGCCCGGCCCGGGCCGCTCCGCCGGCCGCGTGTCGAACAAAACCGTTTTCCCGCGGCCCAGAATGCTCTTGATCGCGCGCGAATCCTGCGTGTCGTTGAAATCCCCCAGCACCACCAGCCGTTCCTCCGGCTGGGCCGCCAGCCGCGCGTCCACGATCCGCCGCAACACCGCCGCCTCCTCCTCCCGCCATTCCTGCTCGTCCGCGATCTCCGACGGCAGCTTCGATTTCAAATGCCCGGCTATCAGGGTGAATTTATAATTCACATTGACACTGATTTCCACCTCCATGAAACCCCGGCTCACGTAAAAACGCCGCGCGCCCAGCAAATAGCTTTCATTGGTATGCGGATGCCGCGCCACGATGGCAAACCGGCTGAGCAGCGCCAGATGCGCGTTGGTGTCGCGGCCGGTGAGATAGTCCCGGAAAGGCAGGTCCAACCCCGATTTTTTCAGCGCCCCCTGCAAGTCCATCAGCGCGTTGGTGGACCCCATTTCCTGCAACGCAATCACATCCGGTTTGAGCGCCACGATGCTTTCGCACACCTTCGCTCGCGCCGCCTCCGGCTTCACTGGCCGGCCGCTCCCGGCCTCCTCCACATAATTCTCCACGTTAAACGTCGCAACCCGGAACACCTGCGCGCCCGCCGTGGCCGCCAGCGCCAGCCCGCCCGCCAACACCACCCCGCACCCAAGCACTCTTCCGAGTTTTATCATTTAGCATTTAGCCTTTAGCATTTCTTCAAAGCGCCTTGTCCCACATCCACCGGTCCTTGAGTATGACCTGCCGCAGCAGCGGCACCGGCGGCATGCCGTGCCGCAGCATTTCATTGTGGAATTTCTCCAGCGAATAGCCGGCCCCTTCCTGCGCCTGATAATCCTGGCGCAATTTCAGGATCATCAACTTGCCCAGCGTATAATTCGCGTAACCCGGATCGAACGTCCCCCGCATCGCCTCCTCGTGCGCCGGCTTCTCTCCGACATAACAATTGTCCTGGAAAAACTTCGCCGCCTTCTCCACCGACATCCCCTGGCAATGCATCTGGATCGCCACGCACAACCGGCACAACCGCAGCAGCGCCTCGTCCAGTTGCGCCAGCCGGTACTTCGCCGCCTTCAGCTCCACCGGCTGGTCGCCCCGCGCCGGCGCGGCCTCGCCGAACCCCTCGTCCACCAGCATTTGCTCCGAATAATGCGCCCAGCCCTCGATGTAGGCGTAGCTGCCCAGAATTTTTTCCAGCCGCGTCGCCGGCGAGGCGTTCATGCTCAAAAACTGCACGTAATGCCCCGGATAAACTTCATGGATGGACACCACGTCGCTCGTGTAATAATTGAAGACGCACAGCCAGTCCTCCTTCTCCTGCGCCGTCCAGTTCGTCTCCACCGGCGTCACGTAATAATAC
>JBEKUQ010000312.1:0-4515 GCA_049514835.1 Verrucomicrobiota bacterium
CAGCAAGGAATCCATCATCCGCGCCGGGCAGGCCTTTATCGGCCAGACGGAGTATCTTTCGCAATTGGCCGGGGCGGAACGGACGGGGATGATGTTGCTGGGCCAGGACGAGCGGGGGCGCTGGCTGCGCGTGGTTTTGGCCACCACGCATGTTCCCATCAAACTTGTTGCCGAACAATTGCGGGCGGCGTCGGTGGAAAAGGCCATCGAACTGGCCGCGGGCGCCTGCCGCGATCTGGAGCTGCCGCGCTGCCGCATCGCCGTTTGCGGCCTCAACCCGCACGCCGGGGAAGGCGGCAAAATGGGGGACGAAGAATTGACCATCATCCAGCCGGCGGTGGAGGCGGCGCGCCGACGCGGGCTGGAGGTGGCCGGCCCCCTGTCCGCCGACACCTTGTTTTACCACGCCTACCGGGGCGATTACGACGTGGTGGTGGCCATGTATCACGACCAGGGATTGGTTCCGCTGAAAATGGTGGCCTTCGCCAGCGGGGTGAATTGGACGCTGGGCCTGCCGTTCATTCGCACCTCGCCCGATCACGGCACCGCCTATGACATCGCCGGCCAGGGCAAGGCGGACCCTTCCAGCATGTGCGCGGCCCTGCGGCTGGCCAAACGCCTGGCCGCCCGCCGCCAGCGCCCGGCGCGCTGAGCGGCGCGGGCGAAGCGGCCGGCGCGGGGCGGTTTGGGGTAAATCCGACAGATAGGACTGATACGACCGATAGGACTGATGAATGGCCGAAGGTCACGCCGGGGGCGAGGCCGGCCGGAGCTTCGTCAACAACATTTCCACATAGGGCACATCTTGGGGCCGCGTGATTTTCGGATTCGGTTCCGGCCGGCAGACCAGTTGCACCGCCTGGCCGATGGCCTCGCAGGCCGCCGTGTCGTCGGTCACAATGGTCTTGTTCCGCCGCACCTGAGCCAGGGCGCGCCGAATGACCTCGACGCGAAAGGTCTGCGGCGTTTGCACCGCCCAGAGACGGGAACGATCCAAATGCCGGGTAATGAAACGACCGTCCTCGGAAAGTTTGATCGTGTCGGAAACCGGCTGGGCGGCGACGGCCGCGCCATGCTGCCGGGCGGCGGCGATGGTCGCCTCGATCAAGGCCTCGCTGGTGCAAGGGCGCGCCGCGTCTTGAATGGCGACAATATCCGTCCCCGGCGGCAGGTTCTCCAAGCCGTTCCAGACTGAATCCTGGCGCTCCAGACCGCCGGGCACGAGGCGGAACGGTTTGCGAAAGCCGGCAGCGGCGGCCAATTGGGCGAAGGCCTCCTGGCGGCCGTCGCGCACGACCAAAATGATCTCCGCGATGCAGGCGGCGGCGTCAAACCGCTGCCAGGTATGCGCCACCAGCGGCCGACCCGCCACCGGCAGAAACAATTTGTCCGATTGCGGACCCATCCGGGTGCTTTTTCCGGCGGCAACGATAATGGCGCAAGTCACGCCCCAGCATAAGCACTTCGCCGGCGAAATGCCCATTCCAAAATCGGTTCCCCTGCCCTTTTGCGGAATGCCGGGCGTGCCCTCACTGGCGGAGCGTCTAAAGTGTGTTTGACACTCTCAAAGGTCGTGCCTTCTTGGCCTTGTGCCTTGCGTCCGTTGCGCACGGAGTGGTCTTTATAAGCGATCCTGGTTTTCGTCTTGACTGACGAAGGCGTGAAAGCTTCCTCTTGACAAACGGCAAAAAGAAAGGTTTGCCCTGCCTGTGCGACTTGTATAGCATATCAAACACCGTAGGCTTGAATGAAAAAGATTCATCTTGCTCCATATTGCATTGCGTTGGCGGTCGGGAATTGCATCCTGCCTTCACTTCTTGGGCAAGTGGCGGACCAAATGCGAATATTTTATAGTGGGATGCATGGGGGTGCATCATACGTAGTACCGGCGGCTACGGAGTTTGCACTGGCGGTTCCCTTGTGGTTTTACATTTTTACCGCGCTTACCGCGCTCGCAATGGTGGGCTTATTCATTCGGACAGTGTCGGTTTCGGTATTGGTGCATTGGCTCTTTGGGGTCTGCATTCTGGAGTGCGTCGCGCTATTTTTCTTTGTGTGGGGTTTTTGCGGCCCCGTCTCCGCTTTTGGAGGCATTATGTGGACAGTTGGTCCTCACGGAAAATAGCAGTTGCGGCACTTGAAGACAAACTCTGTACTTTCCTGGTTGAATGATCACCACAAGCTGTAGGCTCTCACCCTTCGCGGACTGACCGGGCGTGCCTCTGCGGCGCGAGCCGCAAAATGAGCCTGGCTTGTGGTGGTGGCTTGGCAATGGCTTTTCCTCTTTGCGTCCAAAGCCCAGGTGAAAGGGACGCCCTAAATGCGGTCCTTTACTGTCCCCTGCGCTTCGTGAAATCTCGGGCTTGACAAACTATCGAAGAACAAACATTGCGGGTAAATCTGGCAAGTCCGACTTGTGGCGCAGGCGTAGTGCGGGCGGTTTCCCCACAACAAACATCGTTTTCCCTGTAATTCAGGCCAAAATCAAGCCGTGGGTCAGGAATGGTTGGAAATTAGCGGTGTTGCTGGTCGCCAGTTTCGCCCCGCAGCGAATGGCCACCGCCGCAATCATGCAATCGGCGAGACTGCGGGAACGGCGGCCCGTCTGGTTGAAGAGGCGGGCGGCCAGCTCGGCGTCGGCGGGCAGAAAGGGCTCGGGATTAGGGAAGATTTGTCGCGCGATGGTCTGGGCGCGGGCATCCAGCGGCCCGCACAAGAATTCCGCCCAGACGATGCTGCTGGCGTTGCAGTCTTCCTGCGCCTGCGTCCAGCCCCGGAACTTCTCGTGCGCCGCCGAACCGGCCACCACGGTTTGGATGAGAAAGTTGGTGTCGAAATGAATCATGCTCAACCATCCGGGCATCAACGTCTGGCTTCGCGCACGGACGTCATCCATTCCGCCGCCTGGTTGGCATCGAGGTGGAGATGTTCCTGTAGTGATTCCAAAGCCTGCAACGGGGAGATGGCGGAGGGGTTCACCGCATCCGATTGGAGAATGGTGAGCAGGCCGGAGGCTTTTCCGGGCAGACTCTCCGCGCCTTTGGCCAGAACGCGTCCGTGGTCAACTTCGACTTCAACGGTCCGATAACTCATGCCGTGAATTTACGCCTCCGCCCGCCTGGCCGCAAGCGGCCATTTACATGCCTTGGATAGCAGCTTGCTTCACGGGGATTCTCGGAAAGGGAAAGGAAAGGGGTCAAGCCCGGTATTCGGACTTGAATTTGTAATCAACAGGGATGCAGCGAACCGCCCTGGCAAATTCAATGGGAATCTTTTGTGCCGTCGTCTGCCATCGAGCACGCAATTTCCCCATTTGTCAACTATATGTCGTTTTCCGGGCTTGACCCCCTTCACAAAGAAAAGATTTGGACCACGGATGGCACGGATGGCACGGATAAGGAATTGCTTTGGACAGTGCGGCTTTGCCTGAGGATGACCCGCGGCGGGCGCTGGCGCTGTTGCAGGCAGGCCCCGGTTTCCCGGCGGATGGCTCCGGCGAGTTGTTCGCCATTCTCATTTTGGTGGCCGGTCGCGGGCCAAGAGGCGGCGTCATCGTTGCAGCAAGAACGCCCGCATTTCACGCACGACTTGGCCCTCGCGCTGGATGAAGCAGTAATGGGACGTATCGGGCATCAGCACGATGCGCGCCTGGGGCATGCCCTGGTGAAACCGCTCACGTTCGACCGTCTCCCATTGCTTCAAAGATTTAAGGACAATCGTGGCTTTTTCACGGTTCTTTTTGGGAATCAAGTCTGGCCAAGAGTCATCCGCATAAAAACTGAGTGCCGGCGCTTTCACCTGTGAATAGGCCGGATTTGGCTGGGCAAATTTGATCAACGCCTTGTAAACACTCTCCGGTGTCACGTCCTCCAATCTTCCATCGTCATGCAGCAGGTAGCTTGTGCGCAAATCCGCTTCAACCGCTGGCGTCGTGACCCGGAAGAACTTCTTGTACCATGCTTTGGATGCATTGTATGATTTGTTGTCGTGTTCTGGAAAAGGCGGAAACAGCGCGTCCAGTTCATCCCTGAACGTCATCGTCGAGTGGTCATACGCCGCGTCAAGATATACCAACTTTTCCACCCGCTGGGGATACTTGGCGGCGAACATCGTCAGCTCATCGCCGGCGAGCGAGTGGCCGACCAGGACCACGCGCTGGATCTTCATCGCGTCGAGAAACTGGCGCATGTCCTGGACCAGCGTCGCCGTGTCGTAACCTGTTTCCGGTTTGTCGGATTGGCCGAACCCGCGCCGGGTCAATCCAAGGACGTGGAACCGGTCGCTGAACTTCGGCGCCAAGTCATCATAGATGTGGGCCGTGCTGCCCATGCCAGCGAGTAAAAGCAGCGTGCCGCCCGTACCGCCCCAATCGAGATAGTGCAGCCGCACGCCATTGACCACAATGAAGCCGACCTTGTGGGGCGACTCATCCGTCCATGCGTCGGTGGGTAACACGTGGCAAGCCGCCGTGAACCATACCAGCAGGACGATGACGAAGATGGGCATAGCAGAAAG
>JBEKUQ010000313.1:0-4506 GCA_049514835.1 Verrucomicrobiota bacterium
AAACCCCGAAGCCACCGTCTCCCAGGTTCACCAAACCGTCTCGCCCGACGGCGGCCTGGCCCACTCCACCATCGCCACCATGCTCCGCAAAATGGAAGCGCGCGGCCTGGTCCGGCATCGCCCGCTGGACCGCAAGTTTCTCTACCGCGCCCTGGTGCGCGAGGAGGTGGTGGCGCGCAAGATGTCCGAGCATTTCATCGAGGGCCTTTTCGAAGGAAGCCTGGCCGACCTGGTGAGCCACCTCCTAAAGACCCAGGAAATCAGCCGCGAGGAACTGGACCGGCTGGAAAAACTGATCGCTGAACAAAAAAGGAAATTATGACGACGCCCGATTTATATTTTTGGACGCGGCTCCTCGTCCGCCTCGCGGCGGAGGCGGCGTGCGTGGTGGGGATCGCCTTGCTCCTGGACCGGCTGATTCGCCCGTCCTTTTGGCGGCGCGCCGTGTGGCAAAGCGCGGCCGTCTGTCTCTTGTTGTTGACGGTCTCCGAGTTGAGCGGTTTCGGGCGCGGCCTGGCCTCTTACCTGTTCGGCCATGCGCGACCGGCAGAAAAAGCCGCCGCCTGGACCCGGCCCGTCGTGGCCGCGCCATTGCCATCGTCATCGTCATCGCCTTTGCCGGCTCATCCGCCGCCGCGCTCCTTCGCGCCCGCTTCGATCAGCCTCCCGCCGCCCGCAGTTGAAGCTGGGATCAGCCAGCCTGTTTGGTGGCCCGGTTTGATCTGGCTCGGAGGCGGCTTGGTCATCTTGGGCCGTGTGGCGGTGGCGCACCTGCTTTTCATTTCCCTTCGCCGCCGCCGGCCTCATCCGGCCCACGGCGATTTGAACGACCGCGCCGACGCCATCCTGCAACGTCTGGCCGTCCGCCGAAAAATCCGCGTCCTCCAATCTCCCGGCCTGACCGGCCCGCTGGCCTTTGGCATTCTCCGGCCCAGCGTCGGCCTGCCCGCGGATTTCGGGGCCAAGTTCAGCCGCGCCGAACAAGACGCCATGCTGGCGCACGAATTGGCCCATTTGGCGGCGCACGATCCCCTCTGGTATCTGCTGGCGGACGTGTGCAGCGCGGCGTTGTGGTGGCATCCGCCGGCCTGGTGGGCGCGCCGGCGACTCCACCGCGCCAGCGAACTGGCCGCCGACGAAGCCGCCGCGCTGTTCCCCGACGGCCCTGCCGCCCTGGCCGGATGCCTCGTGACCTTGGGCAAACAAATGACCCAACTGCCCGCCGCGGGTTGGATGGGCGTGGAAGGCGGCGGTTTTCGTTCCAATCTGGCCGAGCGTGTGCAACGTCTCCTCCGTCTGGCCGACACGGCGCGGCAACCGTCCTATGGCTGGCGCGCCCACGCCGCGAGATGCGGTCTCATCCTTGCCGTTTCCGCCGCCGCGGTCGGGCTGACCGGCTGCCTGCAAAGCCGCGACGCTGTCAAGCAGCCAACCTTGCGGGCGAACCTCAGTCAATCCTGGGACGCCTCGCCCGCCTTGACCGTCTGGCGTTCCGCGCTGCCGGCCATCAAACCCGCCCCGGCCACTCCAAATCCAGTTATCGCAATGCCCGCCAGATTTGACCGCGGAGTCGTTGATGCCGCGCAGCCGGTCAGTCCTTCGGCGCCCGCCGCCAACACCGCCGCCGGCCCGGCCGACGCCAGCGACGCCCGCGACGCCATCGTGCGCAAGCTGCAAAGCGTCAAGCTGCACCAAGTGCCGTCCGGCTTTGAACAGGGCCTGCCGCTGAGTGAAGTGCTCAAAATCCTGACCCAGCTTGCCACCAACAACGCCGCCGACCACACCGGCCTCAACTTCCTTTTCAATCCGCGCGGCGGCTTGGCGGGAAGCCCGGCAGGGGAAATGGCTGACCCCGCCACCATCTCAATAAAAATCACCCCGCCCCTCAGGAACGTGAACTTGTTGCAACTATTGGACGCCATCCGCCAAATGGCCGACCAGCCCCTTGACTTCGCGGTATCGGATTACGCCGTCTGGTTTTTCGTCAAACCGTTGCCGCCCGCCGCTCTGGAAAGCGCGCTTCAGCCCTTCCTGGGTCCCGCTCCCGGCACCGGCCAGGTGCCCCACGCGGAGGGGGAGAAAAGATCGGCCCAGTCCTCGGGTTCCGCTCCCGGCGCCAGCCAGGAGCGCCAGGCGAACATGAGCAAACTCCAGGACATCAGGCTCAAGGAACAGCCGTCCGGTTTTGAACAGGGTCTGCCGCTGACGGAAGTGTTGAAGATCTTGAACCAGCTTTCCATCTCGAACGCCGCTGATCATGCTGGCGCCAATTTCCTCTTCCATCCGCGCGTCGGCGCCAACCCGGCAGGCGCGCCGGTTGACCCCTCCACCATCACCGTCAGGATCACTCCGCCCCTCAAAAACGTGACCTTGCTGCAATTCATGGACGCTATCTGCCAAATGGCCGACCAGCCCATTGACCTTTCGATGACAGATTACGCCGTGTGGTTTTTCGTCAAAGCGCCGGTGCCCGCTCCGCAGGAATCCAAGACTCCACTGCCGTTGGGTTTTCAATGGCAGTACAATGGCACGCCGTTGCTCGCTCCGCCGGAAACCAGGACTCCGCCGGTCCCTGATTCGAGGGCCACAACCAACCCGGCCACTCCCGCACCGTCGGTTGCGCCCGACAAAGCGCCCTCTCCCAGTGCCCCGATCCCGGTGCAAACCCTCACCAACGAGACCCCCAATCCGGGAGATGTGCAAACCGTCAAAGAAACTGTACACCTTCACAGCCTTGATCCAATGCAAGTGGTCAATGGACTTGGCCCTCTGATTCGGCCAGGCTCCCAAATGGGCATCGCTGCGAAGATCGGACGAGACGTCGTTGTGATGGGCCACCAGGCGGATGTCCGCCGCTTTGCCCAAATGATCACTGCAATTGACAGCGACGGCGAAGGCGACCTCCAGGTCTTTTTGCTCCGATCCGGCGATTCCAAGGACATCGCCTCTAAATTGATGGCTCTTTTCTACTCTTTCGTGTTCTACCATGGCCAGATCCGCCCCAGCGCCGACGAAAGCTCCAAGCCTATCCGTGTTCGCGTCAATGCCGTCTCGGATGACCAGAACAACGCCGTCGTGGTCAGAGCACTCCCGGAATTGATGCCCGGCATCTCCAACATCATCCAGCAGTTGGATATTCCGCAGAAAGACGACATCCAGATCAGACGTTTTGTGATCGAAAATGCCGATTGCACCGATGTGGCCAATGAACTGCTCGCCCTTTACCCCGATCCAAACCTCCAGACCAGCCAGCAGAATCAAGACCCACGCCGTCGTGCCGCTCTGAAGAAGCAAATCGTCATAAAGGCCGTGCCCGATCCGCGCACCCAATCGGTCTTGGTCACGGCCTCCAAATATACCATGGCTCAAATCGAGAGAGTTATTTATCAATTGGAAACCAACAAGCCTCTTCCCATTTATCCTTGGCCTCCCCCATTCATTAGCAATGCGCTCTCGGATGCACCCAAAAGGTAATCTGGTTTGGACAGAAGATTCCGTCGGCGAGACGCCGACAGATGCAACCGGACGGTCGCGCTCCCCAAAAGTCGTTAATGATTAGGGTGCATTCTGCATTCTGCATTTTTCATTGCCCCCTCTCCCCGGCATCGAGTATATTCTTTACTCAATGAAACGCTGGGCCATTCTCGTCGCCGCTCTCTACTGCCTGATTCTCGCCGCCTTGACCCTGCCGGTCATCCTGCTCGCCTTCCGCGATCAAAGCCTCAAGGAGGCCGCCGGCGTCTTTACCGTCTGGCCCTATTGGATTTGGCTGCTGGTCATGGTGCTCTCACAAGCGGCCTTGCTGGCCGTGCCCGTCCGTTTCGCCAGCCGCCGCCCCGTCACCCGCGGTTCTTTGCTGCCCACCGTTCTGGCCTCCGGCCTGATGATGGGCGGACTGGTCGCGGGCGCGGTCTGCGCCATCCACGAGTTCGCCACCGGTTCGGTCGAGACGTCCGATTCCGACGGCTGGCTGATCCTGGCCGTGATGGCCCTGGCCTGGTGCCTTTGGTCCCTCATTTTCTACCGCTGCGGACGCAAGGAAATTCCGGAAGACTTCATTTCCAGGCAAAGCGGGACGCTGCTCAAAGGGAGCATCCTGGAACTTCTGATCGCCGTGCCCACCCACATCGCCGCCCGCCACCGCACCGAGTGTTGCGCCGGCTTCATGACGTTCGTCGGCCTGGCCATGGGCATCTCCGTCATGCTCTTCTCCTTCGGCCCCTCCGTCTTTTTCCTCTTCGCCGCCCGCTGGAAGCGCCTTCACCCCGCTGCTCCTGATGCGCCGGTCTTGTAGCATCGGGCGTATGTGTGGGATTGATTCAACTCTTTCAGAGTTGAGACCGATTGGATGGCGGCTTCCCAGGGTAGCTCGTTCCTCGCAACCCTGGGCTGAATTATCCAATCCCTTCGGGATTGACGCCCGCTTCAGTTCCTTTGATGGACCGGCGCCAATTCTTCCGGGATGATATTCAGATGGATCTTCTCCGCATGCCGGATGACCGTGAT
>JBEKUQ010000314.1:0-4491 GCA_049514835.1 Verrucomicrobiota bacterium
ATAGGCATTCCCCGCCGCGTCCACCGCGATGCCTTTCGGGGCGTCCTCGCCATCGCCGCCAAGAAAAGTCGAGTAGATGAGCGAAGCGTCGCCGGACAGGGTCGTGTTGAACCTCGCGACGAACACGTCGCCCTTGTAGTTGTAGGGATTGTTCGGTCCACCGCCATGAAAGTCGGGCTGCACGGCGTTCCGCGTCGGAAAATTGGTGGATGACGTGCTTCCCGTAATCCAAACGTTGCCGTTTGTGCCGACGGCAATGGCTCTGCCCTGTTGCCACCCGGCTGCTCCCAGTTTAGTAGAGTAAAGCAAACTTGAGCCATCGCTGCTCAGCTTGGCCAGGAAGGCGTCGTTGCCGGTGGAAGCGCTCTGGAATGCGTTCACGGTTGGAAAATCGGTGGAATACCCGGTATCGCCCACGATATAGGCGTTCCCGTCGGCATCCACCGCGATGCCGTTTCCCTCGTCTCCCGAAGACCCTCCAAGATACGTGGCATAAACGAATCCCGAACCATCAGGCTTGAGCTTCACCACGAAGGCGTCGCGATCACCTGCTCCCCCCAGCCCTGAATCAATTGCATTGGTCGTTGGGAAATTCGGCGAGTCCGTCCAACCCACGACATAAGCATATCCATTGGTATCAACGGCGATACCTGTTCCAACGTCCGAGCCGTTGCCGCCCAAATACGTCGAGTAGGTCAACACCGGATCAATGACGAGCGGTTGCGCAGAATCATACGCGGCGACCTGGAAGGCGACCTCAAAATGGCCATTCGGTGTTGAGGCCTCACGCACCCGATAGGCTCCGGCTATTTCTTCCAGTCTGCCCGCCTTCATCTGATGGAGCCGCGGTTTGTGAAGCAGGATTCTCTCACCAGCCGCGAACAATTCGAGATTCCCCTCAGCGTCCGTTTCAATCTTGTCCGCTCCTTCATACGCCACGCGAATCAAGTTCGGATCGGCGCCAGGCGCGACGACAAAATCGTATTCGAGTTCCTGTTGGCTGCTGCCGTAGAAAACCAGGTCAATGCCGGGATAAACCTGTTCACATTTCACCTGGCCGAAGGCAGCGATGTTGGTGCGCCACTGCGCCGGATCGTTCCCTTTGAAATAGTTGACTTTCCCCGACAGCTCGGCGAGGCCGGTCATGCGCGGCGCGGGGTTCGCGTCGAGCAGCCGCATGCGCAAGACCGCAGCGCTCGATGTCTGTGGCGCGTGTTGAGCCGACAAACTCAACACGGCTTCGTCTGCCGCGAGGAAGAGCGCGTAGCCTTTTCCCCGCGAAAGGAATCGCACCTGCGGGTCGGTCTGCCCTTGGTTCACTTCGAAGTGAAGGGGTCTGAGCGCGTAAGTTTCCTGCTGCAGACCGCTCTGGAGGACCGCCGGTTTTGTGGCCGTCAGGCGAGGAGGATGTCCTGATCCTGCCTCAGGAAACGGAGCGCCGCGAACTGACGCGGCAACTCCAACGGCCAACGCAAGGCACCCGCCGGCAAACCAGCGCTGTCCTCCTAGATGGTTTCGGAAGTGGCATTGGGGTTTCACGATCCGGTTCAGGTGTTGAGGGCTGGCCTATGGAAGCGCGCGGCCGTGTGAATACGCTGACACAATTTGAGACTTCTACGCCAGTGGCTGGTCTCAATCAAGCATGAATTTTCGCACCGGCCTGGACCGTTCCCAAACGCTGATCTTCCCCGAGCGGCTGGAAGATTTTCTCAATGGTCAGGCACTGTCAGTCAAAGTCAAAGGGTCAGTCCCGCACAATCGCATATTCTCATTTTCTTCCCGCGTGGCGCAGCATGGAAAGGGGTCAGTTAATGAGGTTGTCATATTTCTTAGTCTGGCTGGCGAAAGGCCGTAAAGGGGTCAGTTAATGAGGATGTCATATTTCTTAGTCTGGCGGCGAAAGGCCGCGTCGGGACAGCCGCGCTGGTGCTGCCGATGGAGCCACCCTAAATGCCGCCGGTCGCCGCGATTCATGGCAAGGCACACCGCGCCGGCATTTGGAATCCGCATCTTTCGTGCCGCGGGAGGACCCTATTCCCGCGGCGGCAACGGAGTCAACCGCAAAACGACGGCCTCAAGCCCCCATTAACTGACTTCTTCGAGCGAGCCTGTTCTGCATTCTCCATTTTGCATTTCCCCAACCCCCCAATCCCTTCATTTTGCATTCTGCCTTCTTCATTTCGCATTCGTCCATTCAGCACCCCGCTTCTCCGAGACTGGCGTTTGCTTCCCCTGGAAAGACGACGCCTCGAACGTCAGACTCGCCGAAGCCCCTAAAAATGCCGAGCGGTCAGTCCTGCAAAATTGACATAATGCAGGATTATTTCCCATCATCGCGCTGGCCCGCACCGCCTGCATCAGCAACTTTTGCGACTGGTTTCCGGTGGCAAAGGCCCGGCGGAACAAGGCGGCAGGAGGCGGGATGGATCATCAACCAGAATTTGGCAAAGACCGCCGCAAGATAGGGTGCGCTTTTATGCAACCTGATGGCTGGCGCCAACGTCTATCTTCCATTATAATAGTTTGTATAATCGCCACGGCCAGAGCAGCCGTAGCCTTGCGATGAAAACGTTCTTGATCCTGGGAGGCCTGATCCTCGCGGCGTGCAGCGGCCTGGCCGGGACGCAACGCCCGGCCGGAGTTTTTGAAGGCAACTCCTCCCTCACGCCTCAGAATCAGAATCCGATTGACGATCTCGTTTTCGCCCGCCTGAAACAGTTGAACATCCCGCCCGCCCGCCCCTGCTCGGACGCCGTCTTCGTCCGCCGCGTCTATTTGGACGTGATCGGCACCCTGCCCAAGGGTTCCGAGGCGGAGCAGTTCCTGGCCAGCACCGATCCGAACAAGCGCCGCGCGCTGATTGACCGCCTCCTGGAACGCAGCGAGTTTGCCGATTACTGGGCCATGAAGTGGAGCGACCTGCTGCGCGTCAAGGCCGAGTTCCCCATCAATTTGTGGCCCAATGCCGCCCAGGCCTATCACCACTGGATTCGCGCCAGCCTCCAGGACAACATGCCCTACGACCAGTTTGTCCGCCAACTGCTCACCGCCAGCGGCAGCAATTTCCGCGTCCCGCCGGTCAACTTCTACCGCGCCATGCAGAGCAAGGAGCCGTCGGCCATCGCCCGCACCGTCGCCTTGACCTTCATGGGAACTCGCGCGGAAAAGTGGCCCACCAACCAATTGGCCGGCCTGGCCGCCTTTTTCTCGGCCATCGCCTACAAGCACACCTCGGAGTGGAAGGAGGAAATTGTCATGTTCGATCTGGCCCGCACGACCAACCTCCTGGCGCTGACGGCCGTTTTTCCAGATGGCGCTCGAGCGCATTTGTCGCCGGATCGCGACCCGCGCGAGATCTTTGCCAACTGGCTGATTGATCCGAAAAACCCGTGGTTCACCCGGAACATCGCCAACCGCGCCTGGTCCTGGCTCCTGGGCCGGGGCATCATTCAGGAGCCGGACGACATCCGCCCGGACAATCCGCCGTCGGACTCCAAACTGCTGGCGCTGTTGGAAAAGGAGTTGATCTCCTCCCATTACGACCTCAAGCATCTGTTCCGCCTGATTCTCAATTCCAAAACCTACCAACTGTCCTCGGTCGCCGCGTCGGACAATCCGGAAGCGGCGGCCCACTTCGCCTTTTATCCGTTGCGCCGCTTGGACGCGGAAGTTCTGATTGACGCTCTGAACCAGATCACCGGGGGGGCGGAGAGCTACTCCAGCGCCATCCCGGAACCGTTCACCTTTGTGCCCAAAGACGTGCGCTCCATCGCCTTGGAGGATGGCAGCATCACCAGTGCCTTCCTGGAAATGTTTGGGCGGCCGGCGCGCACGACCGGTCTGGAATCGGAGCGCAACGACAGCCCGACCGCCGAGCAGCGCCTGCATCTCCTCAATTCAAGCCACATCGAGCTCAAGCTGGAACAGAGCCGCCTGATACCGTTCCTGGTGCAATCCGCCAAAACCCCGCGCGAAATCGCCACCGCGCTCTACTTGGGGATTCTATCCCGCTTCCCATCGGCGGAGGAAGCGGACATTGCGGCATCCTATTACCAGTCCGGTAATGTCAACCGGCGTCAAGCGACCCTTGACCTGTCCTGGGCCTTGATCAACACCACGGAGTTTCTTTACCGGCACTGAGCAGAAGCGCCGCGGCGGCCCTGGCCAAAAAAATCGAAGGCAAAGCAACCGTATGAAAATGCAACCCGGCACGGAAGGCGGAATTTTCCAACCGTATTCGGACCGCCTGATTTCACGCAGGAGCGGCAGCGCCATTTCCCGGCGTGAGGCGGTGCGCCGCGCCTTGCTGGGCGCGGGCGGCTTGATGCTGGGGCGGCACTTGACTCTGCGGGCGCTGGCGGACGAGCCTTCCGCGCAAGCCAAGGCCAAATCGGTCATCCAAATCTGGATGTGGGGCGGTCCGTCGCAACTGGACACCTTTGACCCGAAACCGGAGGCGGGCAACGATTACTGCGGGCCGTTCACCAGCCC
>JBEKUQ010000315.1:0-4490 GCA_049514835.1 Verrucomicrobiota bacterium
GTGGTTGGCCAGGGATTCGGCGCGCGTGCTGAAGGCCGGCCCTTCCATGTTGACGTAGGTGCCGCCGTTGTGGACGCGCGCCCCTTCGGCGCGGCCGCACCGGAAAAGCACGGCGCGCAATTCGGGGCAAACCGGCTCGGCAAAGGCGATGTGGGCCACAATGCCGCGCCCAAAAAAGGTGTGCTCAAGGGAGCGTTTGGTCCGGTCCAGGAATTGGTCCGGCAGGACAATATCGCACGGCCGATGCTTGTCCTGCAATGAGCCCACCGCGCTGACACTGATGATCCAGGCGACGCCCAGTTTTTTCAGGGCGCAGATGTTGGCGCGGTGATTCAACTCGGAGGGCATGATGCGATGGCCGCGACCGTGGCGCGGGAGAAACACGACCTCCCGCCCGGCGAGCGAGCCGGTGAGAAAATGATCGGACGGCGCGCCGAACGGCGTGGTCATTTTCACCCATTTCTGCCGGGTGAATCCTTCCATCTGATAAAGGCCGCTTCCGCCAATAATGCCAACGCGATAGTGCTCCATAAACTCTGCAAGGCCGCAGCAACCATGGATTATCGCGCAAGTCCGGTCTTTGCGCAACCAAAGGAATTGGACCATTCCCGTCTTGGGTGTGAGACAAAACCCTTCGTGGCTCGCCCTCATCCTAACCTTCTCCCCTGGGAGAAGGAACACCCATCGGCGCTCATGGGTTGACGGCTGGTCGTCCGGCCAATGCAGTCCCGGGTGTTCAGTGAGACGGCGGCCGATTCTCCCTCTCCTGGAGGAGAGGGCCGGGGTGAGGTCGAGCTATTCCACTGGCTCGGCTTTGCGCTCGCCTCATCCTAACGTTTTCCTCCTGCCTTGGTTCGTGCCTTCAAGAGAGAGCCGGAGAAGGCGGCTGTGTATGCGAAGCCGACATGCGAAATCTCGTGATTCTCCCGGTACGACGGCTTTCAAGGAAGAATTTTGTCTCGCACCCTCCCGTTTTGATCCGGCGCGAAGCCGCGCGTGCCGGCGCTATTCTGTTCCGGCGACGAACGGTTCCAGGGTTCTTTTCGCGATCAACAGGCCGGCCTCCTCCCACTGCGGCCCGCCTTGATGGTTGCGGTAAACGGGGTCGTGCCGGCCCTCGATGTTCAGGTCCGAATCGTATCGGGCGCGCAACAGTTCGTGGGTTATCTGCGCCCAGTCGGCCTGGCCCAAGCCGGGAAAACGGTGTTCGGCCACGCCCGGATGGCATATTCCATAAGCCTCCAGCAAGGGCCGGTTGATGAAGGCGTCCTTGGCGTGGACATGAAAAACGCGCGAAGCGAATTTGCGCAGGTTGGCCACCGGATCAATCAACTGGCAGAGCAAGTGGCTGGGGTCCCACTCCAGTCCGAGATTCTCGCATTGGGTCTGGTTGAAAAGACGCTCCCAAAAGGCGGGCTGGCTCATCATGTTGTAATGCATGATGGGCAGATGCCACTGGCCTTGCGGGCAATTCTCAAAGGCGAGACGCACGCCACGGTCGGCGGCCAAGCGCGCCAGCGGCTCCCAAAAAGCAAGCAGTTGCGGCAGATAATTCTCGAATGGCTTATAGACCGGGTTGCCGCCGCGGGAGTTGGTTTCCCATTCGATCACCGCGCCGGCAAAGCCCGAAACCGTCTTGACTCCGATATGCGCGGCCACTTCGATGGCGCGTTGCAACACGGCGCGCGCCGATTCCGTTTGGCGGGGATCGAGCGGGTTCTGGTAAAGGGCGCCGATGGCGGAAATGCGGATGTCGGAGGCCCTGGCTTGGGCGGCGAATTTTTCGGAAAAAGGTTTCCAATCGGCGTGGGGCGGCGCGTCGGGCCTTTCGTCGAAGCGCATCCACTGCGTCGAACGGAATCCCAGCCGCCGCATCCAATCCAAGTCATCCAATCCGCGGGACAGAACGCCAATTCTCATGCCGCAAGTGATAACGGATTCCGGCGCAAGGCGCCATGCAAAAGGCGCGGATTGGGGAAAGGACAAAGGCCAAAGTATGAATGATAAAGCGGAAGGCGGGAGGCCTTCCGCATTTTCGTGTTACTGAGCGACAATATCGGCGAAAAACTGCTTCAGGACAGCCTTGACTCTTCCCCAATCATCCGGCGCAAGCCGTCCCATTTTCTTGACAATCGTCGTTTTCTCCACTGTGGCCAGCTTTTCGATTCGGACGATGGAAGGCAGCCGAAGTCCCGCCCGTTGCCAGTTGTCCACCGACACGTCGCGGGATGAACGCGCCGCCTGGCTCGTCACAGGCGCCACCAGCAAATCGGCGTCGCCACTGTCGTAAACGATTACAACAGGGCGCTTTTTGTGGCCACTGCCATCGCTGAACACGACCGGCACCAGCAGAATGTCTCCGGGAAGGAAGCTCATGCCGGTTTATTCGTCATCGTAGATGGCGTCTTCCGGCGAGTATTGGTGGGCAAGCTGCGTCGCGGACCAGCGGCTCCACTCCTTGTCCTCCTTTTCCGCGGCGCGGCGGATCAAAAGAAAATCAACGTAATGCAACGCCTCGGCCTGGAGGCTTTCCGGCAGATGCTTCGCCTTTTCAAAGAGTATTTCAGCGGTGCTCATGTCTGTAAGTATTATCCACCTCCAATGAGTTTAAATCAAGCGAGGATGCGCCGGACGATTTGTTTGGGTGGCAGGACGGCTTTGGACTCTCTGGGTCGCCCGTTTGTCTATTGATCGTAAGCGGCTTCGGTGGCCTCGTCCGAGAGGCGCTTCCAATGAATGTCAACGTTCAGCGACCCAGCACGCGCAGGGCGGCCGCGACCACGGCCTCGGCAGTGATGCCGTTCATGCAACGGAAATCTATGGGACATTCCCGCCGGAAACAGGGGGAGCAGGGAATGCCGGGGGCGCGCAGGATTTGGGCGGCGGCCGACCAGACCGGGCCGGTCATTTCCGGCGAAGTGCTGCCGAAGGGCACGACGACGGGCGTGCCCACGGCGGCGGCGAGATGCATCGGGCCGGTGTCGTTGGTCAGGAGCAGGCGGCAGGACATGAGCGCGGCCGCCAGTTCGCGCAAGGTGGTCTGGCCGGCCAGATTGATGACCGGCTGGCCGGGCAGTTGCTGGCCCAGGCCGGTGGAGAGGAAATGGGCGGTTTCGCGATCGGACGGCCCGCCAAAAACTATCCAGCGGCAGCCGGTGGCGCGGTGGATGGCGATCCCGGCGGCGATGAAGGATGGCACGGGCCAGCGTTTGGCCGGGCCGTAGGCCGCGCCGGGGTTTAATCCGAGGAAGGGACGGTCGGCGCGCCAGGCCGGCAGCCCCAGACGGGCGGCGGTTTTTTCGGCTTCTTCTTGACTAATGAAGATGCGGGGCGGCAACGGCTCGGCGGAAGCGCCCAACGCGGCCACCAGGCGCAGGTAATCGTGGATATGATGGGCGGAGGCCGGCGGCGGGGGCGGACATTGCCCGCGGGCCACCAATCGCCGGATTTCCCCGGAGGAACGCCGGCGCATGGGGCGGGCGCCGTCGCGCGGCGGCACCGGATTTGTCAAGAACAATGTCCGCCCGGCCCGGGCGTAGCCGGCCCGTCGCGGGATGCCCGCCAGCCACAGTTCCAGGGCCGAACGGAGCGAATTGGGAAAGACGACGCCGGCGGAGAACTGTTGCGCGCGCAGGCGGCGGGCCGTTTGCCAGAGGCTGTCCTTGGGGGAAAAGAGCAGCAGTTCGTCCAGGAAGGGCTGCCTTTCCCAAAGGCCGGCCAGTTTTTCGGGCGCGAGCAGGGTGATGCGGGCGCGGGGTTTGGCCTGGCGGAGCCGTTGCAGGGCCGGCACGCTCAGCACGGCGTCGCCCAGCCAGTTGACGGCGCGGACGAGGATGCTTTCGCGGGCCGGGGCGGCGGGGGCGTTGGGAGCGGAAGGGTTCATGGCCGGAACACGGCAGGCGTTCAGTGCAGGCAGATTTTGCGCACGCAGTCATCGAAGTCCTGGGCCCCGCTGAGGATTTTGATTTCCACGCGCATGAAAAAAATGGGCAGGTCGCGGCGGTCAATTTTGGGGAAGCGGACGGCGTCCTTTTGGGTGGTGACGATGATTTGGGCCTGGCGTTTTTTGGCGCGGTTGATGACGTTGAGGATTTCCTGCTGGGTGAAGCGGTGGTGATCGGCGAATCGCTTGGCATAGACCAGTTCGGCGCCCAGCTTGATCAGGCTTTGCTCAAAGCTTTCCGGCTGGGCGATGCCGCTGAGGGAGGCCAGCCGCTGGCCCTTCATGTAATCAAGCCCCTTTTGTTCCCCGGTGAAAACGTCCTCGAAGTAAAGCGGGTGATGAATGCATTCGATGATGCCGGCGGCGGCATTGTAATGGGCGATGCGCCGGCGGAGCTGGGCGGTGTTGCCGTCGCTCTTGGTGATAAATATGGTGCTGGCGCGGGCCAGATGGGAATGCGGCTCGCGCAGGGTGCCGCGCGGCATCATTTGTTCGTTGCCGAAGGGCTGCTGGCAGTCAATCAGCACGATGTCCTGGCGCCGCCCGG
>JBEKUQ010000316.1:0-4461 GCA_049514835.1 Verrucomicrobiota bacterium
ATGCCGGCCGGGTTCTTCATGAGCGATTCGCCCACCAGGACCGCCCCCGCTCCGGCCCGCCGCAGCCGTTCCACGTCCGCCCGTCCGGCGATGCCGCTCTCCGCCACCACCACCGTGCCCTCCCGCGCCGCGGCCGGGATGCGGGCCGCCAGCCGTCCCGTCAGGGCCAAATCCACCGTAAAATCCTCCAGATTCCTATTATTGACTCCAATCAGGCCCGCCCCCAGCGCCAGGGCGCGGTCCATCTCCGCCTCGTCATGAACTTCCACCAGCGCGGCCAGGCCGGCGTCGCGGGCCAGCGCGTGCCACTCCTGCAACTGGGCGGCCGTCAGAATGCGCGCGATCAGCAGGATGGCGTCCGCCCCCGCCTCAATCGCCTCCAGAATCTGCCGGGCGTCAATGATGAAGTCCTTGCGCAGCAGCGGCAGCTTGACCGCGGAGCGAATCCGCCGCAAGTCCTCCAGCGAACCCTGGAAGAACTTTTCGTCCGTCAGCACCGAAAGGCAGTCGGCCCCGGCGGCCTCGTACTGCCGCGCCAGCCGCACCGCGTCAAAATCCGCGCAAATCAGCCCCGCCGACGGCGAGGCCTTTTTGACTTCGGCGATGAGGGCCACCCCGCCGCGCCGGGGGGATTGGAGCGCGCCCAAAAAATCACGCCCTCCGCCGCGCTTCGCCATGGCCGCTTGCAGGCCGGAGGCCGTAACCGGCCGCGCCGGCAAGCGGGCGGCTTCGCGCCTTTTTTGGGCGACAATAATGTCAAGAATGTTCATGCCGGGATCGAAGTGTTGGAGTGTCGGAGCATTGGGTTGCGCATTATTTGTGATTTCTTACTACTCCAGCCCTCCACGCCACTTCATTCCGCATTCTGCATTCTGCATTCTGCATTTCTATTCCATCACTCCGCCTCGTCCTTCACCCCCGCCATCCGCTTGGCCGGGCAGCCGGCCCGCAGCCAGGCGCTGACAAAGCGGTCCAAATCGCCGTCCATCACCGCCTGCACGTTGCTGGTTTCCTCGCCGGTGCGCAAATCCTTGACCATGCGATAGGGCTGGAAAACGTAGCTCCGAATCTGATGGCCCCAGCCGATGGCGCCCTTTTCGCCGTAAAAACGCTCCATCTCCGCCTTCTGCTCGTCCAGCCGCTTGGCGTAGATTTTGGAAATCAGCATGCGCATGGCCGTGGCGCGGTTCTGGTGCTGCGAGCGCTGGCTTTGCGACGCCGCGATCAATCCGCTGGGCAGATGGGTGATGCGCACCGCCGTTTCCACCTTGTTGACGTTCTGTCCCCCTTTGCCGCCCGACCGGTAGGTGTCCACCTGCAAATCCGCCGGCGGCAGCACGATGTCCGAATTGGTTTCCGCAATTTCCGCGATCACATCCACGCTGGCAAAACTGGTGTGCCGGCGCTTGTTGGCGTCGTAGGGCGAAATGCGCACCAGCCGGTGGACGCCCCGCTCCGCCTTGCAATAACCGTAGGCGCATTCCCCCTGCACCAGCAGCGTGGCGCTCTTGATCCCCGCCGATTCCCCCGCCAGCACGTCTTCCACTTCGACCTCCCAGCCGCGCGATTCGCACCAGCGCTGGTACATCCGCAACAACATGTCCGCCCAGTCGCACGCCTCCGTCCCGCCGGCCCCGGCGTTGATGCTGAGGATGCAATTGTTCCGGTCGTGCGGGCCGCTCAGAAAGACCTTCAACTCCAGGCCGTCCACCTCCTGGTTGAATTTCCCCAGGTCGCGCTCCAAATCGGCCAAGTGCCGGACCTGCTCCGATTCCGGCTCGCCTTCGGCCAGTTCGACCATCACGCGGAAGTCATCAAGTTGTTGTTCGGCCTTGCGCAGGGGTTCGATTTTTCGGCGCAGCACGTTGGCCTCGTCAATGAGTCCCTGGGCTTTCTCGCGATTGTTCCAGAAATTCTCCTGGGCCATCAGGCCGTCCAGTTCGCCCAGCCGTTTCTCCACGCCCGGCACATCAAAGAAACCTCCGCAAATGCACCAGTTTCTCCCCGGCGGCGGTCAACTTCTCTTTGATGTTCTCGAACATATCAGGGAAAACCTAACCCCCCGAATGCGAATGATAAAGCAAATTCAAATCTCATCCTCCCGCTCCGCGTAGAATAATTGGAAGGCCCGGTCGTAATCGGCCTCCGGCACCAGGATCCGGGCCGGGCGGTTCAAATCGCCCTCGTCCGGCGCGGCCGGCTGCACCCATTCCTGGCGGCCGGCGATGCCGTGCTTTTCCAGCATCAACATGAGCAACTCGGCGTTCGCCGCCGGTCCGGTGTAAAAGAGTTTCATGGCGCGAATTTCCCCCATCCTGCGAAACTTTTCAGAGTCTCATTGTTTAACTCATCTGAGTCTGTTATCAATATAACCGCTTGAGAATAAAGGTGAAACGTTTTTTCGCCCGCGCCAAGGCCCTGCTCCCCTGCATTGCTCTGGGGCTTGGCTTCGCCCGGTCGGCTTCCGCGCAGCCCCCCATTATTACCAATTACAACGACCTTCGTGCGGCGGTGAGCCGGGGCGGCATGAGCATCTTCGCCAGCAACGACACCGTCACGTTGTCGGGCGGAGCGGAGACTTTACTGGTTACGACCGCGGTCGTTCTCAATGCCTCCACCAATCACGATGGCACCACCAACACCGCGACCATCAACCGCGCCAGCGGCACCGGTCCCATTTTCCTGGTTCTCCCCGGCGGTTCGCTCACGCTGGTCAATCTGACCATCTCCGGCGGCCTGAACACCAACGGCGGCGCCATTTTCAACTACGCCGACGGAACCCTCATCCTCAGCAACTGCCTGTTCACCGCCAACAGCGCCACCAACTTCGCGGGAGTCACCGGACTGAACGCCACCTCGCAAGGGGACATCAACGGCGGCAACGGCGGCAGTGGCATGGGCGCGGCGGGCGGAGCCATTACCAGCCAGGGCGTGCTCAAAGTTTATTACAGCATTTTTGACAATAACTCCGTCCAGGGGGGCAACGGCGGCAACGGCGGCAACGGCATCAAGAGTTTCGTTTTCGGCGGCAACGGCGGCAACGGGGGCAACGGCGGCGGCGCCCAGGGCGGTGCCATCGTCTGCTCGGGTCCCACCAACATTTTCGTCGCTTCAGCTTTCACAGGGAATCACTGCACGGCGGGCACGGGCGGCTCTGCCGGGACCCCGGCCAGCGGCTCGTTCTCCGGTAATCCCGGTTCGGGCGGCGTGGGCGGCAGCAGCGTCGGCGGCGCCATCCTGGCTTCTGGGCCGGTTTGCATGACCAATTGCCTGTTCTCGGGAAACTCGGCTGTGGCTGGCGGCACCAGCAGTTTCGGCAAGTCCGGCGGCGTAGCCGTAGGCGGTGGCGTTAGTCTCACCAGTTCCACTAATACCGCCATTATCGAAAACACCACCTTCAACCAGAACTCCTGCCAGGGTGGCGCTGGCGGTGGCAACTCCGGCCTGGTCTTCCATCCCGCCGGCAACGGCGGTTCCGCCGTCGGTGGCGGCCTGGCCAGCGCGGCGGCTCTCACCGTCGTGCGCAACTGCACCCTGGCCACCAACACCTTGACCGGCGGCACCGCCGGGGTCAGCAGCACCACCGAGTCCAACGGCCTGCCCGGCCTGACTCTGGGTTTCGATCTGGCCCGCACCGCGGGCACTTTGAAGATGGCCGGCTCCATACTCTCCGGCGGCACCAACGCCACCGCCACCAACTTCCTCACCCTCACCCTGACCACTTACATCACCAACACCACGCCCAACGACTCCGGCGGCCTCACCGACCTGGGCTACAATTTCAGTTCCGACACCTCAGTCGCGCTGCTCAGTTCCCTGGGCAGTATTGTCAATACGAATCCGTTCCTTGACACCTCCCTCAGCTCGCCGGGCAACACCGTCGTGGGTTTGTTGAGCGGCTCCCCCGGTCAGACCCTCGCCGTCCTTTTCGGCAGCCCCGCCATCGGCGCCGTCCCCGGCATCCCGGGCCACACCTTTCCGGCCTACGACCAGGTTTTCCAGCCCCGCTCCTCGCCCACCACCATGGGGGCCTATGAAGCCAATCCGCTGGATTTAACCACCGCCACCCGGCCGACAATTGTCACGCCGCCATCCGACTTCGCCACCAACGCCGGCGGCGCCGCCATCTTCCAGGTGACTGCCGTCGCCGGTTCCACCCCTTTGGGGTACCAATGGCAGTTCAACGGAACCAATCTTGCTGACAGCTCCCGCATTTCCGGCGCCTGGAGCAACATCTTGACCATCAAATCGGTCACGACCAACGACATAGGCAGCTATTCCGTCCTGGTGGGCGCCTCCACGCTCATTGCTGGCGGCGTCGTCAGCAGCCAGACCAACGTCTTGACCGTCTTCGTCCCGGTGACCATCCAGACGCAACCGCCCAGGACCGTCAAACCGGTGCCGGGAACCCCTCTGAATCTGTTCGTCGTCGCCAGCGGCGCCGCCCCATTGACCTTCCAA
>JBEKUQ010000317.1:0-4461 GCA_049514835.1 Verrucomicrobiota bacterium
CCTTCCCCAGCAATTGGACAAGATCACCGCGGAGCAAAACGAGTTGAACCAGAAGCTCAACCAGCAGGCCGGCCGAATGGAGGATTTCGTGCGCGCCGATCCGCTCTACGACGTGGAAAAGGATTTGCAGGAATTGTTGCGCCAGCAGGCCGGCGCCATCCGCCAGAGCACGCGCACCAATGACGCCGCCGTGCGCGCAGTCGCCCAACGCAGCTCCCCGCCGGCCGGAGGTCGGCGGCTTTCGCCCGACATGCTCGACGCTTTGAAAAAGGCCTCCGACGAACAGGTCGCCCGCTTGAACGGCGCGCATGAAGAAAACGACAAAGAAATCGTGCAGACCCTCGACCAGATGGACCAGATGCAGCAATTGCTCCACGATTTCAACCTGTTTGAGGCGGTTTACCGCGCGCAACAGGATTTGGCCGCCCAATCCCTGGCTTACAACCGGCCAGGCCAGTTGAGCCGCGAAGACCAACTGGCCTTGAAGGAACTCGCCGCCTCGGAAAAGGACGTGGCCGATGCCCTGGGCCAGTTGCAGAGCAAATTGCGCGACGATGCCACGGCCGCGGCAAAGCTTTTCCCCAAGGCGGCGCAAAGCGGGCGCGATCTGGCCGATCAAATCGGCCGGCGCCGCCTCCAACCGCTCGCCCAGCAGGCGACCAGCCAGATGTTGGCGGGCAGCGGGGACCAATCTTCCGATCTGGCCGCCCGTCTGCGCAGCGAGATGGAAAAAATGTTCAGCGAATGCCAGTCCGGCAACTGCCCTTCCAGCGGCGAACTGGACGGTTATTTAAAGCTGCAACACCTCAATCCAAACAAAAATTTCGCCCAAATGTCGCGCAGCCGAAAACTCGGCGCCGGCCTCGGACGCGGCCGCGCCAGCGGCCAGGGCGAGGGCGCGATGGGCGCTTCCGGCTACGCCATGACGGACGGCTCCGCTTTGAAGGTGCTCGGCAATGAATCCAGGCCGCGCGACGGCAGCAGGGCTTCCCGCCAGTCCAGCCGCCTCGGCCAGGGCGCCGGCGTTTTGGCCGGCAATGGCATGGGTGAGGCCGGGCCACCCGGCGCGATCAAGGGGTTGAATCCCGTCAACCGTCAGTCCGCCGCCGTCTCCTCGGAATCGGTCATCGAGGAATACAACGATGTCGTCGAAAATTATTTCAAGGCCCTCACCACGCGAAAGGAGAAAACCGCCGATGAAAAACAAAATTGATTCCCGGAGATTCTGGCGCCTCCGCGCCGCCGCCCTCTGCCTCCTCGCCCTTTCCTCCTTCAGCCAGACCCCCAAGGTGGCGGCGCCAACGCCGGTCCGTTCCGACCTGACCTTGCTGCAATGCGGCAATTTGATCTACGCCGGCAGCCAAAGCTCGGTTTGCTTCGCCGACAATTTCCTCTCGGACGTGGCCGCCCAGACCATCCTGAAAGTCAACAAGAAATTCTGCCCCGTCCGCCTCGACGCCGACGCCCTCTTCGATTTCCCCTTCTGCGTCATGTCCGGCAACGAAAGTTTCACCCTCGCGCAAAAGGAGCGCGACCAGTTGCACCAATACCTCGCCCAGGGCGGGTTCCTGCTCGTCAGCCCGGGGTGCTCGGACGAAAAATGGGACAAATCCTTCCGCCAGGAAATCAAGGTCTGCTTCCCGGAGGCCCCGCTCCAGGCCATCCCCATGACCCATCCGATTTTCTCCATTGTCAATCAAATTACCAAGCTGTCGTCCCGGCACGGCAAGGCCGCCAAGCTGGAGGGACTGGAGATCAACGGTCGCCTCGTCCTGGTCTATTCCAAGGAGGGCCTGAACGACGTGCAACACGCCAGCGGCTGCTGCTGTTGCGGCGGCGACGAACTGGAAAGTCCGGCGCGCATCAACGTCAATGTCTTTACCTATGCCGCGTTGTATTGAAGGGCTTCCGTCAGGCGGGGCAGCGCATCGTTCGCCTTCATTTTACCGTTGCGATACGCGAACAACTTGTTGTATGGTGATTGTCGGGCCAAAATAGTTCTAAGAAAACGGTCATTCGGGTGTCATATAGTTGCATGAAGACAATAATCACATGTGTTCTTTTCTTCACGGCAGCCGCTATCTCCGCCCAGGCAGCGCCATCATCGCGTCCCGGATACAAAGTTGACACGGGCAGCGAGGGCGAACCAAAAGGCAGCATCACTGCATGGTCGGCAACAAATTCCGGAGACGCCGTTTTTTTCAACTTTCATAATGACACGTCCGGTTCAAACTGGGTGGTCAATCTCCGCCTTTCGGATGGACACGAAAGTCAAGCGAACACGCCTTCCGAGCGCGAACCCAAAGGAAGCCACAATATATTTTGGGAGTCGTGGAGCGTGAAAGGCGCATACAATCCGAACATCGAGTTCTACCTCCACAATAGCGTTTCGGGTTCAAACTGGGTTACGCTCCCATTCAAACCCATCACCCTGCCCTATATATTCAGGGACGTTGATTCAAGGATAAGTTATGAAGTGGAAGCGGACGGGCGCCATGTTAGCGCCACGGACAGCCATGGAGCGCGGCTCTGGTATCGCGACCCCTTTGCAGATGCTCATTTGCAATATTACCGAACGGACAAACCTATCATTGTGGCATTTACTGTCTTCAAGGTCAGCGAGACGGAGAACGGGAGTTTTCCAGAGCAATTGCCACATAAGAAAGGAATCAAAGAATTTATAAGCATTAGATTCAACTCATCACAGGCCGGTTTCATGGACATTACAACCGGTGATTTCGTCTATACAGGACAACTATGACGATTTGGCCTAACAAGGAGAGTTTCCCCGAAACCGTCGTGGAACTGGTTTATCTGGATCCGCCGTTCAATTCCAACGCCGATTACAATGTGCTTTTCCGCGAAGTTCCGGCGTTGCATTGAAGGCGGCGTCGTGGGCCTGTTTTTGCTGGGCGCCGGCTGCGGCAAAACGCCGCCCTCGCCGTCGCTCGCCCTGCCGCTTTACTTCACCTGCGACACGCGCGGCCGCTTGGAGCCGTGCGGCTGCTTCGCCGGCCAGTTCGGCGGGTTGACCCGGCTCAAAACCGTGCTCGACGCCGAGGCCCCCGCCAACGCCCTGCTCGTGGACGTCGGCGACGCCGTCGGCGGACATGAGGATTACGATTTGATCGAATACCGCTATGTGCTGCGGGCCTTCGCGGCGATGAACTACGACGCGCTGAACATCGGCGGGCGTGAGGCCCAGTTCAGCGCCGCGCAACTGCGGGACATCAAGAAGAATTCCCCGGCGCCGATCATCAGCGCAAACCTGCTCGATCAAGCCAGCCGCCTGCCGCTCTTCGATTCGTATCGCCTGGTGCGCCGCGGCCCAATGCGCCTCGCCATCATCGGCGTCCTGGACCCCCGCGCGGCGGAAAATCCCGGCGCGGGATTGCAGGTGGGCGACATGGAGGCGGCCGTGCAACGATGCCTGGACGAACTGCGCGGCAAGGCCGATTTGATTGTCTTGCTCGCCTTTGCCGACGAAGCCGCCCTCACCCGCCTCGCGCAGGAATTTTACGAGTGCCAGGTCATCCTCGGCGGCAAAGTCCGCCAGCCCGCCCAGCAACTGCAACAGGAAAACCGCAGCCTGGTCTATTTCGTCACCAACGAATCCCGCGCCCTGGGCATTCTCTGGCTGCGGCTGGCCAGGGGCGCGCCTCTGGCGGTGACCGGAAATGAAATCCGTTTTCTTTACGACACCATTCCCCAGGACCTTTCCTTTCGCCAACTCATGCAAAGTTACCGCGACGAAATTGGCCGGACGCGCCTGGCGGTGGACGATCCCAATAATCTGGAAGCCGACGCCGTTCCCGGAGTGCGCACCGTGGCCGGTTATGCCGGCACCGATCAATGCCTCGCCTGCCACCCCGCCGCCGCGGCGGTCTGGAAGGCCTCCGCCCACGCCCGCGCCTTTGCCACGCTGACCGGCCGCAAGGCGGAGGCCGACCCGAAGTGCGTCGGCTGTCACACCATTGGCTTCGGCCAGCCTTCGGGGTATCACCGCGAGTTTGCGGCCGCCAAACTGGTGGATGTGGGCTGCGAAAGTTGTCACGGCCCCGGCAGCCTCCATGTGCGCCAGAAAAGCGGCGACACCGCTGTCAATTTTACTTTCCGGCCCCTGGGCGCCGGCGACTGCATCCGGTGCCATTACGGGGAGTTCAGCCGCCCGTTCGCCTGGGACCAAATGTGGACCATTGTCAAACATGGAAAGGAGCCGGCCTCGCGCGCCGCGCTGTAATGAAGAAAACCTCGGTCATCTGGTGTTTGGTTCTGGGCGCCGCCCTGATCGCCCGTGCGGAAATACCCGCCGGCTGGAGCACCAATTACGCCGCCGCGCTCTCCGAGGCGGGCGGAGAACAAAAACCGGCCCTGTTCTTTTTCACCGCCAGTTGGTGCGGCCCCTGCAAAATGATGTCCAGCCAGACGCTCTCCGATCCCGCGGTGCGGCAGACCCTTTCC
>JBEKUQ010000318.1:0-4441 GCA_049514835.1 Verrucomicrobiota bacterium
CCCGATTACGCGCTGGTGCTGCTCACCCTGGTGGAATCCATCCTGGAAGACCCGGAAATCATTCTCCGCAAACAACTGGACCGGCTGAAGGACCAGAAGATGGCGGAGATGAAGATGGAAGGAATTGAATATGACAAGCGCATCGAGGAGCTGGAGAAACTAGAATACCCCAAGCCCAACCGCGATTTCATTTACTCCACCTTCAACGCCTTTGCCGACCGGCATCCCTGGGTGGGCCAGGAAAACATCCGCCCCAAATCCATCGCGCGCGAGATGTTCGAGTCGTTCCGGTCCTTTTCCGATTACATCCGCGACTACGAATTGCAGCGCGCCGAGGGCCTGCTCCTGCGGCACCTGTCGCGCGTCCACAAAACCCTCACCCAGGGCGTGCCGGACGCGGCCAAAAACGACGCCGTGCGCGAAATGGAACTCTATCTTGGAACGATGATCAAACAGGTGGATTCCAGCCTGCTCGATGAATGGGAAAAAATGCGCGACCCGAATTACCAGCGCGCCGAGACCAAGGAAGTCCGCCCGCCCGGCGCGGAGGAAGCCGACCTCACGCGCGACACCAAGGCCTTCACCGCGCTGGTGCGAAACCGCATTTTCAACTTTTTACGCGGCCTGGTGATTGGCGATTTTGAACAAGCGCTGGCGGCGCTGTCATCCCCGGAGCAGCCCGGCGGCGAGCCTTGGACCGCCGCCCGTTTGCGCGAGGCGCTGGAGGCCTTTCACGCCGGCCACGAGCGCCTCCGCCTGGACCCGGACGCGCGCAACCTGCGCCACACCTATGTGACAGCCACGGAGGACAAGAAACATTGGCGCGTGCAGCAGATGTTGATTGACCCGGAAGAAAACAACGACTGGGTGGCCGAGTTCGAGGTGGACCTGGCCCAATCTCGTCTGGCCAACGAGCCCGTTCTCCACCTGCGAAAAATCGCCCCATTGTCGGATCAATAACTTCTTGTGGGGCGCGACCAGCCCGCTCAGCGGGCCAGCCTGTTGTTGTTCTGACTTCTCGGTTGCCCCCGTCGGCGTCCCGCCGACGGAACTTCCTGTCCCGGGGAGCACATGCGCCTCGCATGTGGCGGCCGGCGCCCTCGCCGACCGCTCCTTTGTAAATGATACACTTCGTCTTGATCCGTCAAAACGCGGTTGTTTGAGGAGCGCGACCGTCGGTTGCCCCCGTCGGCGTCTCGCCGAAGGAATTGCCAGAACACGAATGCGGTTTTCGCTGGTTCTTCCCTTTATTCGGAAAATGCGCGCCTCACTTTTCTTTATCCGCTCGAAGCAATTTTTCCACTGAAACCCCAAGAGCCTTCGCCAATTTGAGGATGACCTTCCGACCGACGAGATTTCCTGTCGTTTCCCAATAGGCCAATGTGGTTTGTGGAACACCGGTCACATATTAGGCTTGATGCGTTAGGCTTGATGGACAGGCATTAAATCCTCCCATCCCACCGTTCGCAAGCCAATTCCTCCCTGTTTTTACGCAACCCTATGAAGTAGAGAGGGTTACGCAATACAGCAACATTCTAGTACGCCATGACCGTGTAACGGGTGTACAGCACTTCACCCTCCCTTTGCCAAGAGCGGCGGCCCCAACCCTTCCGTATGAAAACCCCATCTCACGCAGGATGTTATTCCGCATTCCGGTCGGCGAGTCGCCGACCGGTACAGGCGGGTCGCCTGTGCCACCAATCGGATTGCGGATTTGGGGCTTGCCCCGGAGGAGAAATGTGTGTTTCCTCACCCACATGGATTGCCGGGAAGCGTTCGTCGCTTTGAACATGATTAAAGACCTCGGTCCGGTGCGCGTCCGCCAGTTGCTCGAACGCTTCGGGGATTCCACCGCCATTCTCCGCGCCAGCCGCTCCCAGCTCCAGCAGGTCCACGGCATCGGTCCCGATCTCTGCGAGAACATCGCCAACTGGGAGAAAGACGTTGATCTGAGCGGCGAGATGAAACGCATCGAACAATCCGGCTGCCGCATCGTCATCCAATCCGACGAAAATTATCCGCCGCTGCTCAAGGAGATTTACGATCCGCCCGTGCTCCTCTATGTCCAGGGCAGCCTGACGCCGCAGGACAAGAACGCCGTGGCCGTGGTCGGATCGCGCATGACGACCTATTACGGCGTGGAAGTGGCGCGCAAAATCGGCTTCCAACTCGGTTATACCGGCGTCACCGTGGTCAGCGGCGGGGCGCGTGGCATTGACAGCGCGGCCCATCAAGGGGCGCTCAGCGGCAAGGGACGCACCATCGCGGTGCTCGGCACGGGGATCAATTTGGTTTTCCCGTCGGAAAACGCGGAGCTGTTCGGGCGCATCGCGGCGCAAGGAGCGTTGATCACCCAATTCCCCTTCAATCGCAAGGCGGACAAGCAGAGTTTTCCCATTCGCAACCGCATCGTGGCGGGAATGACCTTTGGCACGGTCGTGGTGGAGGCGAACATGACCAGCGGCGCCCTCATCACCGCGGGGATGGCGGTGGATTATGGCCGCCAGGTGTTTGCCGTGCCGGGCCGGGTGGATTCCCCGCGCAGCAAAGGCTGTCACGACCTGATCAAGAAAGGGGCCAAGCTCTGCGAAGGGGCGGAGGACATTCTCAGCGAATTTGAATACATGTTCCCCGCCAGCAACCGGCCTTCCAAGATGCGCGACGGCGCCGCCCCGCTTGCCATGACCCTGAGCGAAGCGGAACAAACCGTGTATGATTTGGTGGACAAGGAGGAGATCGGCATTGATGACATCATCCGCCGGAGCGGGATGCCAACGTCGTCCGTTTCGGTGGCGCTGTTGGGGCTGGAAATGAAGCGGTTGATCCGCCAACTCCCCGGCAAAATCTTTGTCAGGAACACATAACCTCCGGTCGGCGATTTCAGCAATCGGGATGTTGCGCACCTTCTCCTTTCGGATAAACTGGCCGAACCCAGCAGCCATTGGAATTATCAATCTATGAATGATGCCATCAATCGCAGGATTTTTTTGAGGCAAGCCGGCGCAGCCGGCCTGGGCCTGAGCGTGGCCGGTTATTTCGGCTGTTCCACCGCCGACACCGGAGCGCCCATGCCCTTCGCCACGGGGCGAACCATCGGGCCGAACGACAAACTCACTTTTGCGGTCATCGGCACCAATGGCCGGGGCCTGGCCCACGTGGATTGCCTGCTGGCGCTGCGGGGTGTCGAGATCAGCCACATCTGCGACGTGGACGACCGGGCGATAGTCAAGGGCATCAAGGCCGCCGCCAAAAAGCAGCAGACCGGGCCGAAAGGGGCCAAGGATTTCAGGAAATTGCTGGAAGACAAAACCATTGACGCCGTGACCATCGCCACGCCCGACCACTGGCACGCGCCGATGGCCATCCTGGCGTTGCAGGCCGGCAAGCATGTCTATGTGGAAAAGCCGTGCAGCCACAATCCGCACGAGGGGGAATTGCTGGTGCAGGCGGCGGCCAGGAGCAAGAGCCTTTGCCAGATGGGCAGCCAGCGCCGCTCTTTTCCCAACACCCAGGCCGCCGTCAAGGCGCTCCGCGAGGGCATGATCGGCAAGACCTACATGGGCCGCTGCTGGTATGTCAACAATCGCACCTCCATCGGCCGCGGCCAGCCGGTGCCGGTGCCGGAATGGCTGGATTATGAATTGTGGCAGGGACCGGCCTTGCGCCGTCCCTACATGAGCAACCTCATCCACTACAACTGGCATTGGTTTTGGAATTACGGCACGGGCGAGGCCCTGAACAACGGCACCCACGAGGTGGATGTCTGCCGCTGGGCCATGGGCCTGGATTTCCCCTCGCGCGTCACCTCCAACGGCGGCCGTTTCGCCTTTGACGACGACTGGGAAACGCCCGACACGCAGGTGATCAGTTGGGATTTCGCGGCGGGCAAGGCGATGACGTGGGAAGGCCACAGTTGCAACAAGCAACCCATCGAAGGCCTGGAACGGGGCGTGGTCATCTACGGCACCGGCGGCTCGGCCGTGCTGGAGGGCGACAACTGCAAAATTGTTGACAACTCCCGCAAAGTCCTCCTTCAGCTCAAGAGCGGCGCGGTCGCCGATCCCACCAACACCATCAGCGCCAGCGGCGCCGACATGGACACCTTGCATTTCAAGAATTTTGTGGACGCCATCCGGCTGGGCACGCCGCTCAGCGCCCCGGTCAGCGAAGGCCACAAGAGCGTGGCCATGCTGCAACTGGGCAACATCGCCTGGCGCACCGGGCGCGAGCTGGTCCTGGACCCCGCCAACGGCCACATCAAAAACGACGCCGCCGCCATGAAACTCTGGCGGCGCGATTACGCCCGGGGTTGGGAACCAAAAGTCTGACACCCTTCCAATGACCAATAACAAATTCTCAATGACCAATTCTCAATCCAGATGTCCGAAATCCTAAAGTTTGACGTCGCCAGCACGACTTGCCGAAAAAAGTGAAATGCGCC